>NZ_JBCPGA010000038.1:0-26424 GCF_040914135.1 Ruminococcus sp. RTP21204st1_B2_RTP21204_210225
GCGTACAGGGACGATACTAATCGGGTCAAGACCGACGCTAAACAGACGGCGACGGAAATGAAAACAAGCAGTTTCAGCATGGATGTTGTAGACAGCGACTGGACGTATATTGAACTGCATACCGGGGCTGATGTCCACGATACGGTGATGGTGGGACGTTCCGAGTTTGACGAAGAACATTCGCCGAAAGGCAGACGTGAATGTTGGGAGCCGATTTTAGCTCCGGGAAAAACGTGGGAACAGATCTCTGAAATATGGAACAAGAACGAAGTCTTTGTTGAGGACGCTTTGTACGAAGCAGCTTCCGTGCTGGGAATTGAGCCGAAATATATGGTTTCTGATTATGAGGATTTTGAAAGCAAAGCAGACAAAGATACAAATATTATTCCGATGTTTTTCAAAAAGAAGAATGAAAGAACCCTGTCTTTGAATGCCGCATTTAAACAGGTTTTCGGAGAAGCTCTTGAACCGTTGGGTTTTGTAAAAATAAAAGTTGCTAAACTTACTTACTTTGTACGGGTGGTAAATGATGAAATACTGCATATTTTGACATATCGAGAGCTTCGGACACGAAAAACAGGTTATAAGTCTTTTGAAATTTTAGGTGGAGTTGTTTCACTTTATAGGCGAACGATAGATTTTACAAAGAGTCCGGAGTGTTGGCTGAAAAACAATCATCATTATTACTGTTCATTAAATCCTGAGATTGATGATGATGTAATGGAAAGTGCAGTCCAATATGTATGTGATGTATGGGGAAAAAGTATGGATTGGTTTGTTCGTACTGAGTCACTTGAAGGAGCTTTTAGCAAAAGTATAGTACACTTTTTATATAAATCAGACGACATTTATGGTATGAAAAATGCATTTAATGTAACCCAAAACGTTATGCTGCCGATTTTTGATGAAGCAATCAATCTCAACAACTGCATAGAGCATTTTTACAAACTTGGAACCCCAATGGATATTTGCTGCGATTTAGAGGAATTTAACACAAAACCTCATTATTACTATTCCGAAGGCCTTTTACTGATAAAGACAGGTTACAAAGGTGATATTACGCCATATATGGAAAATATTCTTGCAATGAAAGTAAAAGAAGTTGAGAAAGGCCTTTCCGGCCTTTCCGGAGCAACAGATATTAATGACTACAAAAATAGATTTCGTCAGAAGGTACAACAGCAAATTATCATTCGTGACCAAATGTTGAATGATGCAAAACTAAACACAAAGGTAACGGCAGAATTAAAGAAGCGCAGAACAGACAATATTCGAACTCTTAAATCGTTTGGGTTAGAAATATAAAATGAAAGGCTGGTTATTATGCATCAAAAATTTTTAAAATTAATTTCATTTATGTTGGTAGTATCACTATTACTATCAGTGGTAACAACATCAAATTTTCCTTCTTTGATTGTTTCAGCAGAAGAAAGTATATCAGAAGACAATAGAACTGAAGAAGAATCGAAAGAGGATGCAGTATTACTAACATCAATAACTGGAGATTGGAATAGGGCTAAAAGAGATGGTATAGTGCCTCCTTATGGTCAGTTCCATCATGATGTTCAAGATCATATTATTGATAAATATAAAAAAGATAATATTACAGATGAACATACAGTTACCTTTAAATCTGGACAAGCTCCAGTTGGAAACAAAACAGGAACTGGAAGAGCTGATTTATATTTTGAGGATGTTGAAAACGATATTGCTTATTTTTGGGAAGTGAAACCAGGCTCTTATTTGGAACCTTCCAAAATGATTGAAGGTCTAACTCAACTCGACAGGTATGTAAATAATACTTTACTGGAAGATGGGATAACCGAACACAGATATGGTAATACACCTTATAGTGATGAAAATATTTCATATATTAAGGGTGATCTTAGCTTAGCGGATATTTATAAAAAATTTAGTTGGAAACTTGGTAATATTGATATAAGTCAACTTGAGGGTCTTGATATTAGTTTTGATGGTATTTATGACACATCTCATAAGTATGTGATTTTAATTGCATATCTTCCAAGTGGATTAATACTTTACTGGTTTATACGAATTCCAGATTATAAACTTGACAATCTGTCTGATGTTCCCGATCTGTCACCATTTTGGTGGTTATTTGGATCGACATTTTTAAGTTATTGGTATCAAATTAATCAAAATCTTGGTAATGGTTCTGGTCTCGCTCCATCGCCAAGTTTTGTACCAAGTTTTGCACCGGACTTTGCGCCAAGTTTTGCGCCGGACTTTGCACCAAGTTATTCACCAAACTATTCACCAAGTTATTCTTATGCAAATGAAAGCGCAAATCAAGAAATCTTACAGCGTGAATTAGAATTATGGGAACAAGAGAAAAGCAGCAGTACAAGTATAGATACAGCAACGGTACTAAAGTATAGTATACCAGCTTTAGGTGGATTATGTGCAGCTGCTGGTATAATTAAATTGGCAACATCCGGCAAGCTTGATAGTGTTTCAAAATCAATTTCTGCGGCATGTACAACACTTATGATTACACTAAATCCAATTGTAGCAAGTGCTGAAAGTGTTGAAAACCCAGAAGAAGTAAATAAAGCTGTTGATGATTTTCTTTTAGCTGTGGAAGTTTTTATGGGAGAAGAATTTGCAGAAGAATTAAGACAAGCATTGCTTGCAAATGACGCAAAAAAAATAGATGAATTAATGAAAGAAATTCAAGAGGAATCCGGTAATTATGACAGAGCAGGCAAAGCCCAGCCACCCCGTGATCCTCTCATAATAGACTTAGGCGAATCAGGCATAGAACTGCGTTCACTTGAACACGGTGTAAATTTTGACCTTGACAATAACGGATTTGCAGAGAAAACAGCATGGATAGGTACAGAGGACGGGTTTTTAGCGTTAGACAGAAACGGAAACGGAAATATTGATAACGGCGGAGAGCTTTTCGGAGATCAGGTAATTCTTAAAGACGGTTCAAAATCCGAATCTGGCTTTGAAGCACTTGCAGAACTTGATGATAACAGCGATGGAATAATTGATAATAATGACATTGCTTTTGCTGATCTAAGAGTGTGGATAGACGCTAACCATAACGGAAAATCCGAATCAAATGAACTTAAAACTTTAAATGAAACAGGCATTGTTTCTATTAGCCTTGAACATTCGGAAGTCAGCTTTGTAGATGAAGAAACAGGTACGCGCATTGCAGAATCAGCAAGCGTTACAATTAACAAAAACGGAACTGTATCGATGGTGGATATCAGCGAGTTCTGGTTCCCTGTAAATTCATCTGATACAACTCAGGACGGCGTGGTTACAGCGGGTAATGTCCCAAATATAATTCAGGCTATCAATGATGATGAAAGCGGAGAATTACTTGAACTTTGCTATCGATTCAGCGAATCTACAGATATAACTATGAAACGCTACTGCCTGAAAAAGATTCTTTATAAATTAACAGATTCCGAAAGTATTTCAATCAACAGCCGAGGCGGCAATATCGACGCAAGAGATCTGCACGTGATCGAGCAGTTCATGGGACGTGATTTTGAGGGTGTAGGAGGTTCAAATCCGAACTCTAATGCAGCTTCAATATTAAAGGATATATATACAAACATAGAAAATCAGTATTACAATATTCTTAATATGTACTGTGGTCTTGGCGGCTATCTGAATGCAGTTTACGAATACGAGGACGAGAATGGCAACAAGAATCTAAACTTAGAGTTCTTAAATTATATATTTGATGAAAAAGCTGCTGAGGGAGAAAATATTGATTACTTAGTATATGACCTTGGCGTTTATCTCAAGTCGTACGATAAGATCAACGGAACATCATGCTTTACTGATTACAGTAATCACTATTCAGAGAATTATGCGGATATTGTTGAATCAACAATATCAGGTAACACATATCTTGGCACAGAAGCTAATGATTCGTATAGCGGTACAAGCAAAATTGATTTCATTTTCGGTGAGAACGGTAACGATAATCTCCGTGGCGGCAACGGAAACGACGCTATTAGTGGTGGAGCAGGCAACGATATCTTGTACGGAGATTCAGGCAGCGACATACTTATTGGCGGCGAAGGCAGCGACACTCTCGACGGCGGAACAGGTAATGACACACTGAAAGGCGGCTCTGGTGACGATACATACATTTTCGCAAAGGGCTATGGAAACGATACAATAATCGACTCCGAAGGATTGAATACTCTCAGATTCAAGGGACTTAAACCAAGCGATATTCTTGTAAACGGCACAGATGAATACGATGCAGCTATAACAATAAAGGGTACAAACGATACTCTTGTTATCAAGGATTTCCGCAAAGGTGAGGAATACCGTAATTACGATCTTGAATTTAACGGAGTTAAAATGCACGTTACCGATAAGGGCAGTCCGTTCAGACATATCTACGGCGGTAACGGCGACGATGTCCTCAAGGCAGTTGTAGATGATTCGGTTATGCACGCTTTCGGCGGTGACGATACCGTTTACGGCAGCAAGGGTGACGACATTATCTATGGTAACGAGGGCAGCGATACCATTTATGCAGGAAACGGAAACGACTTTGTTTACGGCGGTGCAGGAAACGATATTATTGACGGGGGCGAGGGAAACGACTTACTCTATGGAGGTTTCGGAGACGATACATATATTTTCGGCAAAAATTGCGGTACAGATGTAATAAACGATACCGAGGGTACTTCTGTTATCAAGCTCACGAACGAAGTTTCTCTTGCAGACCTTCGTATCGATTCGGTGGGCGAAGATGTTGTTATCAGTATAAGGGATACCGACGATAAACTCATAATCACAGACTTTAAGCAAAATCCCGATAACTATGTTCTTCGTATAGGAGATGAGGAAATCTCCGTTAAGGATAACATTACAGCAGAAGAAAAAGAGTTCCTTTCGGGTTCGGAAAACTACGACTATATCGTTAATGAGAATAAAACGGTTATCGCAGGCGGAGAAAGCGGAGACAGAATAATCGGTTCCGGCATGGACGAGTATATACTCGGAGATTCAGACAGCGATCAACTTCTTGCAGGCGGCGGAAACGACGTGATTTTCGGAGGTTCGGGAGACGACTACATTAACGGCGGAGACGGAGACGATATAATTGACGCAGGAACAGGCAATGACTTCATTGACGGCGGCAGCGGAAACGACATATATATCTTCAAGCCGGGATACGGCGCCGACTCCATTATGGACAGTGAGGGTGTTAACACTGTTATGTTCGGAGACGGTTTCATCGCCGGAGGCATCAAGGCATACCGTTCCAATTGGAACGATATTCTCATTACCTTTGACGGCTTTGAGGATACTCTTACCATTAAGAATTACTGCATCAGCAAGGAGGCAAGAAACTTCACACTTGTATTTGCCGACGGAACTGTCGTAGAAGCAGCAGATCAGAACAGTCCTCTCAGAACTATTTACGGCACTGACGGCAGCGAGTATATGATCTCCATTTATGAGGATGGCATTACAAAACTCGGTCAGGACGGCGACGATCAGCTTGTAGGCAGCAACGGAAACGACTTTCTCTACGGAGATAAGGGCAGCGACAGACTTACAGGCAACGCAGGAAACGATGTTCTTGACGGCGGTGAAGGCAATGACTTCCTTTACGGAGGCGCAGGCAACGACACATATATTTTCAAAAAAGGCTACGGTACAGATACTATCGACGACGGCGAAGGGACGAATACTATTGAGATTTACGGATATTCAGCAAATCAGATAAAGGCTTACCGTACAAACTGGAACGATATTACCGTTACCTTTGAGGGTTCTGATGATAAGCTTGTGATCGAGGGATTCTTCACTTCCGAGGCAAACAGAAATTTCTATCTTACGTTTAACGGCGGTTCTAAGCTTCACGCAACCGCGTCCAACAGTCCTCTGAGGACTATTTACGGAACTGAAAACAGCGATTACATCGCAGCTATGGACGACAGGGGTGTAACTCTTATCGGAGAAAACGGCAGCGACAGCCTTAACGGAGGAAACGGCGCAGATAAGCTGTACGGAGGTATCGGAGACGATCAGCTTTACGGAAGCGGCGGAAACGATATTCTTGACGGAGGCGAAGGCAGCGATTATCTATATGGCGGATCAGGAAATGATACATACATCTTTAATATCGGTTACGGCACAGATACCATCAGCGACAGCGAGGGCGTCAACACGATCTCATTCGGCAGCGGTATTTCGGCGGATATGATAACAGTTTACAGAACAAACTGGAATGATCTTACCATTACATTCGAAGGTATTGAGGACAAGCTGATCATTCAGGGTTACTTTACATTTGAGGATAACAGAAATTTCAATGTGAACTTTGCAGACGGAACAAGATATGCATATGACAGTGAAGAAAATCCGCTGAAACAGGTACACGCAACAGAATATGACGACTGGATGTCCGCATGGAGTGATAACGGTGTTGTCATTCACGGTGACGGAGGAAATGATACGCTTAACGGCGGAGAAGGAAACGATGTTCTGGACGGAGGTGTTGGCAGCGACTATCTATATGGCGGCAACGGAAACGACACATACATATTCGGAATAGGATACGGATCAGATATTGTTGAAGATAATGACGGTGAAAACAAGATCGTTCTCAACGAGATTACGTTGGATATGATAACATTCAGTATTAATGAAAACGGTTATCTGATAATTTCTATCAATGACAGCGAGGACGTTCTTACAATCAAGAACTTTAATTCTGAGTTATTTGCATTTGAATTTGCTGACGGAATTATCGGAACTGTAAATGCTGATACAGCTGAGTTTACGCAGACCATCTTAGAAGATTAATCCAGCGAATTAAATAAGCTTAAATATAAAAAAGCGGCTTCATCGGTGAAGTCGCTTTTTTTATACAAATAAGAAATTAAACCGTCAGACTAAAAAATACCAAGTATATATAGCTTAAAAGGCGCGTACTTTCGGAGGTACGCGCCTTTATTTCGCATATTCAGTTACTATGCGAAACATATTTTAGCTTGTTTTTATGCTGATTTAGATACTATTATATCACAAATTCAAATTAATGTAAACCTTTTTTCGAAGAAAAAATCATAAAATGCGCAAAAAAATACTGAAAACTAAAAAATAAACCGTCAGAAAATCAGTCAGATTGGAGGAATGTTAATGGCTAAAAGAGGAAGTAATATCTATAAACGCAAGGACGGCCGCTTTGAAGGCAGGGTATCTGTTGGATATAAAGAAAACGGAAAGACGAAATACCGCTACGTTTACGGTCACAGCCTTGCCGAGGTCAAGGAGAAAATGGCACAGGTCTATTCGGGAAAGAATACACAGGAACAGTCTAAAAATAAAATGATTGTCAGGGATATCGCAGAGCAATGGCTTGCTGAGAAAAAGCTGACGGTCAAAGCGGCAAGCTATACAAGTTACCGTAATCTGCTCAATAATCATATTTATCCGGAGTTTGGGGGAATTCGGTATACCGCGCTTACCAAGCAAATGTTAAACAGATATATGTCCGAACTGCTCGTATCGGGCAGAGAGGACGGCAGCGGAGGACTTTCGGTTAAGACTGTAAGAGATGTGATCGTTGTTCTGAAATCGGTATGCAGCTATGCTCATAATGAGTATAACTTTTCAAATCCTGCCGAGAACATTAAGCTGCCAAGAATAGAGAAAAACAGCGACGAGCAGGCTGTTTTGGACAAATACGAAAGAATAAGACTTAAACAGTATGTTATGTATAATCCGGATAGAACCAATATAGGTATCTTGCTTTGCCTGTATACCGGACTTCGTATTGGAGAACTCTGCGCCTTAAAAAGGCAGGATATCGATTTCCAAAATGAACAGATCAGCGTAACCAAGACGATTCAGCGTATCTCTTATGATGACGGTACGACGGAGATCGTTGTAGGTTCACCAAAAAGCGTCACATCCGTTCGTGATGTGCCAATACCTGAATTTGTATGTAAGGAGCTGATTAAATTCAAAGGTTCGGCGCATTCATATATTTTATCCGGATACGGAACACCTGTTGAACCGAGAACTATGCAGAACAGGTTCAAGTCAGTTCTTAAACAATGCGGAATTCGTGATATGAATTTCCATTCGCTCAGACATACCTATGCAACTATGTGCGTTGAAAAGGGGTTTGATCCAAAAGCATTAAGCGAGCTGCTCGGTCACGCTGACGTTTCAATTACCATGAACCGCTATGTGCATTCTTCTGCCGAAATTAAGAGGAAATACGTGAGCCGTCTGAATTTTTCGGCATGATTTAAACCGTCAAATTTACAGTCAAAACAATAGAAAACCTGCGTATTTGCGTGGGTTTTCTTGCCTTTTGCTGATAGTAACTGAATATGCGAAAAAGTACTTCAACCATAAATATTATACCCGAAAATAAATGAAAATGCATATCAAGGAAGTAATTTGATGAATATTGACTCAGCTAAAAAGGAAGTGAAAGCGTTTAAAAGAATTGATGAGCGTTACAATGAAGTATATAAACGATGTATAGAATTGTGTCCCGATATGAGGAATTTGGTAGAACAAATAAGTCATATAAATCCGCCAAGAGCAAACGAATATAAGGAATTGTATCTGCGAAAACAAAACGGTGATTCCAAAGCCACAAACAGAATGATTGAAATGTATTTGCGTACAGCGTTGAGATTTTCACTCGATGCAGCCGAGAAAACCTCTTTGCCGTTGGACGAAATATTTTCCGAGGCAGTGATAGGACTTGCTGAATATGTCCAACGATACGATCTTCAAAAGAATAGATTGTTTTCAAGCTATATTATTTCGGGAATCCATCAAGGTATTAACACATATATCCGTCAGAACAGCAGTTATATCCCCTTGCCTGCGCAGTTTGCCCAAACCGTAGAGATAGTAAAAGCCGAAAAGGAAAAATACAGTTCGGACTCATATTACTATATGTCTAAAAAAATAAGCGAGGTAACAGGGCTCAAGCTGAAAGAGGTGGAATTGGCTCTTTACTATACCGAACCGCCCATTTCCTACGAGGACTACTGTAAACACAGGCATAACATTGCTTATAACGGAGAAAAATATATTATTGATCGTATTTATTGGAAGAATGTCAAGGAAACATTTAAAAACGTTATAAGCGCCTTGACCGAAAGAGAACAGAAAGTGATTCGGCTGAAATATGGATTAAGCCTTTGCGGAAAGCATTCGGTTAAGGAAATTGCTGATATGTTTTATGTAGATAAAGAACGAATAATAAGCATCGAAGAAAAAGCCCTCAGAAAATTAAAACGTAACGAGGAAATAAGAAAACTATGGGAGTTGTAATCATATAATTTTTTTGATATAATAATTAACAGAAAGGAGCGGTGCATATGACAGTAGACACCAAAGAAATAGTAACAACTATCGGATATATGATCGGTGTGAAAAAGAATATATTGGAGCAATGCTTCGGCGAAGAGTATCACGAACTTTTGCAGACTTTGTACGTCAATAAGGAAACTTCGATAATCAGGTATTTGTGTAAGCTTCGTACAACGCTTATGCAGAAATTCAAAAAGACCGACGATGAAATGAGGTTTAATCTGAAAAATCTCAACAGTATGGACTTTTACGATCAGGATAATATAAAGCAGCTTGAAAAATGGGGATTTGAGATAATAAAACCAAATTACCGCTCTGAAAAATATATGCTTGACCTTGCAGGGCTTATTAGCGCAAATATTGATAACTGCTTCGAGTTGTTCCCCGATTGGGTAAACTGGAACTACATTAAGGATTTATTTGTAATACCTCAGTATACGAAAAAAGGCGTTCTTAAAAGTGAATTCAACATATATATGAAAAATATAGAATACTATCCGTTTCAGATGTATATTCATTGGAAACCCGAAGATCACGGCAGCATACTTTATACGGACGGTAAATTTTTAGGTATAATATATAGGCAGCATAACGATATTTTTACCGATTTTACAAAATACAAGGACGCTCACAGCGAAACAAAAAATAATATATATGATTTTATTGACCGCAGCTACAAAACGGCAATTGCAGTCGACTGCGAAAATTCGGACGTATATAAGCTGTACAGCGTTCTGAAAAATCTCAATCAGGATGAATTATCGAAAATAGAAAAAATAGTTTTATATGACGATTATCATACGACAAGCGGATGGGACTGGCTTGAAAAATTCACTAAAATACCGATAGAACACATAGAAGTCAACCGGGTCACCGATCAGAAATCATTGGTAGATATAAAGATGACGGCGGGAGTGTGTACCGATTACTATGAAAATAATATAACGTCCTTTATTTTAGTATCGAGCGATTCCGATTACTGGGGACTCATATCAACCCTTACAAAAGCGGAGTTCTTGGTAATGTATGAACATTCCAAATGCGGACAGGCTATCAAACGAGCGTTGTCGGAGCATAATATTTACTACTGCTCCATAGACGACTTCTGTTCGGGTAATATTGAAGAACTGAAAAAAGCGGTATTGTTCAGCTGTCTTGAAAAATATCTGCCCGAAATCATCAGCCTAAACGGAAAGGAACTGGTAAGGAAAATTTATGAAGAAGCAAGGATCAGCGCAAGCGAAAAGGAAATGGAAAATTTCTACGACAGATATATAAAGACGTTAAGGCTCAGAGTTGATAACGACGGTAATTTTACTGTAGAAATCTGCAAGTAAGGGTGACGCAGCTTGGATAAAATAAATTATGAAGAAATTTATGATCATTGCAAAGCTATCTGCCCGGAAATGCAAAGCGTAATTGAATATGTACGTAATATTTCTTCTTCAAATAAAGAAATAAAAAATACCGTCGACAGACTTAAAGGCGGAGATATGCCCGCAGTAAAAAGATATGTTGAGCTGTACATGAAAAAAGCGCTGATGTATTCATTGGCAGCGGCAAAGCAGAGCGGACTGCCTTTGGACGAGCTGTTTTCAGAAGCCGTGTCTGTGGCAGCACAGCGAGCCGTAGATTTAGCGGAACATAATATAAAGAAGGTTACTTTAATGTCTTCAATGTCTTCCGATATAAAAAACAGACTTCAAAAATATATATTTGAATACAATGATTTCTCACGATATGAAATATCAGAACTTAAAGTCGGCTATGACGGAGAAAAACTTATGCTCAAAAAGATATGTACGCCTGAGTTTAACGATCTGCTGAACGAAGCTATGTAAAGTCTGCCTTATAAACATGAGATCATTCTGAATATGAGATACGGAATTAACCGCCGTAAATGCGCAATAAAGCAAATTGCACAGAAATTCAATTTATCGAAGCAAAGTATATATGCTACGGAAAAGAGAGCATTGATTAAATTGCATGAATCAGAAAAATATGCGGAACTGCTCAGTGTATATCTGGATTTTATTTGAATATAGACCGGGAGGAATGTAAATGCTTTGGTTTATCTTGGGCAGTATATTTGGCGGAACAATAACGCTTTTTACGTCAGCATTATGTTTGGCAGCCAAGCAAAATGACGATATAGAGCAAAATAAAGAAATAGAAAATAAGCATAAGAGATAAACTCAGAAATCAATAAGTGCATACCGCATATACGGTTGCATTTTTCATATAAATAAATGCCGTCTGCTTTTCTTCGGCAGACGGCGCCTCTCTATGTCTATATACCAAAAATGTACGGCAAGTCAGCTGGAGCTGGAACAGAAAATGATCGAATACAGGATATGGTATTCGGATAAATAAAAAAATCCGTCTGTTTTCAGGCGGATTTTTCTGTTATTGATTTAAATTACTGCATACTTTGCGGCTTAAATAACGTATCAATTTCTCAGGAGTAGGTTCTTTTCCGTTTTTACAAATTTCTGCCCAGCGTTTTTGTACCTGGGGATCTTTTGACTGCATTGCAGCGTGAATTACAGCTTGTATTTCACGTCTGACCTCTTCCTCTGATACGTTATGTATTTTGGCTACCTGTTTTATTACATTCATAATATGCTGCTCCTTTTATATAACTAATGGTAATCTATATGACTGTTAGTTATTATATCATGAAAACAGTAATAAGTCAATAAAAATAAGACAAAGTCTGTGGTTTTGCACAGACTTTGTAAAAAAACGCTTATTATTCTGCAAATTCAAGCAGAGTTTCTATCACAGCGTAAATACGCTTTTGTTCTTTTGGCGGAAGATTGTTTATTTTATCCAGGACAAGAGAGCTTTTTATTTCATAGCTTGCATTAAGAACGTCGCATAAAAGCATATCTGATGTGATTCCAAGCGCATTTGCAATATTGACCAAAGTATTAAGCGACGGAGTTTTATCGCCTCGCTCAAGCATTCCGATATAATTCGGAGTCAGATCAGCCATTTCAGCAAGTGCTTCCTGTTTTATTCCCTTTTCGATTCTGTATTTCTTTATATTTTGTCCGACAGTTTTCAAATCCATAATATTACCTCACTAACAGTTGTATTCTCTGACTAATAGTATATATTATTTGTTCGGTAATTTACACAAACTAAAAGGAATTTATAACAACTGACAGTTAGATATGACATAGCGGCTTGAAGCCAGTATTTCTTTACAAATCGTTGAAAACATGATATAATGGATACAATTAAATTCAATGAATGTTATCGGCATTAAAAAGTAACAGCGGAGAATAATATGATTAGAATAATGTTTGTCTGTCATGGCAACATCTGTCGTTCGCCAATGGCAGAGTTTATCATGAAAGACCTTGTGAGAAAAGAAAATCTTACATCGCAGTTTGTGATCGCATCAAGTGCAACAAGTACGGAGGAGATCGGCAATCCTGTTTATCCTCCTGCAAGAGCAGAACTCAAATGTCATAATGTGTATTGCGACGACGGAAAATATGCCATTCAGCTAAAAAAGAGCGACTACGATAGATACGATCTGTTTGTGGTTATGGACTCTAATAATGTGAGAAATATCAGACGTATTTTTAAAGACGATCCCGAAAACAAAATACACAAGCTGCTTGAATATGCAGGCAGAAACGATGATGTTTCAGACCCTTGGTACAGCAGACGGTTTGATGTTGCGTTTGCGGATATTTACGAGGGCTGTTCCGCATTGCTAAACGAACTTACGGAGAACAAAAATGTCTGAAAAAACCTACATCGCCATAGATCTAAAATCGTTCTACGCTTCGGTAGAATGTACAGAACGTGGACTTGACCCCATGATCACAAACCTCGTGGTAGCCGATGAAAGCCGTACCGAAAAAACAATATGCCTTGCCGTTTCGCCGTCGCTGAAAGCATACGGCATACCCGGACGTGCAAGACTTTTCGAGGTAGTGCAGAGAGTCAAGCAAGTAAATAATCAGCGCCAAAGGGAATGCAGAGGATTTCTGTTAGGTGAATCCTATGACGATAACGAACTGAAACGGGATAAGTCACTTGCGGTTTCATATATCGTCGCACCTCCGCAGATGGCACACTATATGGAAGTCAGTACGCAGATATACAACATCTATCTGCGATATATTGCTCCAGAAGATATCCACGTTTATTCAATAGACGAAGTTTTCATTGACACAACAGGTTATCTGAGCACTTACGATATGACGGCAAGAGAGCTGACAATGAAGCTGATACGGGAGGTGCTTCAGGAAACGGGAATAACCGCCACCGCAGGAATAGGAACAAATATGTATCTTGCAAAAATCGCAATGGACATTGTGGCAAAGCATAACCCTGCCGACGAAAACGGAGTAAGAATCGCAGAGCTTGACGAAATGTCCTACCGCAGACAGCTATGGTCGCACCGTCCTCTGACTGATTTCTGGCGGGTTGGACAAGGATATGCCAAAAAGCTTGAGGAACGATATATGTTCACAATGGGCGATATTGCTGAGTGTTCAATATACAACGAGGATCTGCTGTACAAGCTGTTCGGAGTAAACGCCGAGCTGCTTATAGATCACGCATGGGGCTGGGAGCCTTGTACCATTGCAGACATCAAAGCGTACAAGCCCGAAAACAACAGTATCAGTTCAGGACAGGTACTTCAATGCCCATACAGCTTTGAAAAAGGCAGGCTTATCGTCCGTGAAATGACCGATCTGCTTGTGCTTGATCTGGTGGACAAGGGGCTGGTGACAGATCAGATGGTTCTGACGGTTGGTTACGATCACGAGGGCGTTCCCGACAACTACAAGGGTACGGTAAGTAAAGACCGTTACGGACGGAAAATTCCGAAATCGGCTCACGGCTCAATAAATATCGGAAGGTTCACTTCGTCTACTAAATTAATTCTTGATAAGGTTTCGGAGTTGTATGACAAAATAGTTGACAAAAGTCTTATGGTGCGGAGAATGTATGTGGTTGCAAATCATGTTGTCCCCGAACAATCCATAGCTGACGAAGAAAGCTATGAACAGCTTGACCTGTTTACGGATTATGCGGCTCTTGAAAAACAGAGGGAAGAAGAAAGTAAGCGGCTTGAACGTGAGGAGAATATGCAGAAAGCCATGCTGAAAATCAAAAAGAAGTACGGCAAGAACGCTATTCTGAAAGGTATGAACTTTGAGGAGGGCGCTACGACGATCGAGCGCAACGGTCAGGTCGGAGGGCATAAGGCGTGAAAATATTTAAGTAGTAAATTCAGGATTTGAAGAGTTATATTATGAAAGGTGCTGGATAAATACAAAATGAGAATAGATTTTTTTGAAACAAATAATGGAATGGATACACGCGCTGTCGGTGCAGGCGTATATATGATTGAGCTTGAAAATAGAATAACCAAAAATAAAGTTTGCCTATATATAGGTGAATCCGTATGGATCGCATCAAGATGCGGCGTGCATTTATACTCTCTCTATGAGAATCCAAGTTACTTTGGATTGGAAAAAGATGATATAGAAAATGATGATTTTATTCTGAAGTTTAGTGTCGTAGAAACGATTGACGATAAGAAAAGTGTTCTGGGATGTGGGCAATATAAAGAATTAGAATTAGGTGCTATTAAGGACAATAAACCGCTAACTCAATTAGATACCAGTGATAGGCAGATTAAAGATATTGAGAAAAAAGTATTAAAAGTTCAAGATGAATTATTAAAACAAGGGCTTAAAAAGAACATCAAAATCTGATTTTAGAGATGAAAAATATGCATGATAATAATGAAAAAGATAGCCGCTATGCGGATATAATCAATCTTCCTCACCATACCTCAAGCAAACATCCGAGAATGTCTCGGGAAAACCGTGCATCCCAGTTCTCCCCGTTTGCGGCTCTTACAGGCTATGATTCCGAGATCAAGGAAACTGCAAGGCTTACAGATGAAAAGATTGAACTTGATGAAGATAGAATATATGATATTAACGCAAAACTTCAATATATAAAAGATAATATTGACGTTAAGCCCGAAATCACGGTAGAATATTTTATTTCGGACGAAAAGAAATCCGGAGGCGCTTATGTGACTCTGAACGACAGGGTCAGAATAATTGACGAATATGAACGCACGATAGTGTTTGTCAGCGGAAAAAGAATTAATATCGACGACATTTACGGAATACTTTTGAGTAGGTGAAATATGAATAAGCTTCTGGCTTTGCTCCAAATCCTCATAAAACAAACAGACGAAAATCATAAGTTGACAACAAATCAGCTTATTGAAAAACTTGCAGAGCAAGGCGTGGCAGCTCACAGAAATACTATTCCTGCGGATATCGAAAGGTTAAGAAACGCAGGCTATGATGTTATCTGCGATAAAAGTACACAGAATAAATATTTTATCGGAAGCAGAGGATTGGAGTCCGCAGAAATAAAAATGCTCTGCGACGCCGCAAACGCAGCACAGTTTATTTCGGAAGAAAAATCAGCAGAGCTTATAGACAAGCTGTTTTCACAGTTAAGTGTTTATCAAAAGAATGAGATAAAGAGTTTAATTCAGCAGCCGAACGAAAATAAAGCGGACAATAAAAGCATATATTATGCCGACGCTATAAATACAGCTATTACACAGTGCAGGAAAATCCGGTTTCAATATTACGAATATAACGAAAAAAGAGAAAAGGTTTTAAAGCATAACGGATATACATATACGGTCAGTCCTTATGCCGCCGTGTGGAATGATGACAGGTATTATTTGGTGGGGTATTGTGAAAAGCATAAGGATATAACGGTTTTCCGAATAGACAGATTAGCGAATATATCCATTATGGAAAGCATTGCAATACCGTGTCCGAAAGATTTTGTGCTGAAAGACTTTATAGCTCAAACCTTTAAAATGTTCAGCGGAGAACTTGAGACCGTTACGCTGAAATGTAAAAACAAACATATGAAAGCAATAATAGATAAGTTCGGCGATGATATAGAAACACATAGCTGTGATAAACATTTTTTCACTGTAAAGATAAATGTCGAGCTGAGTCCTACGTTTTATGCTTGGGTATTTCAGTATCGGGGTGAAATATGTATACAATCTCCACAAGAAGCAGTTGACCGATTTGTGCAAATGGGAGAAAGTGTGTTCAAGGTGCATAAGTAATTGTGCACCTCTTTTTTTATCTATTGACATCAAATTCAATAGGAGTTATAATATATGCATAACGAAATGAATATTACAGTTAGAGAGGCATATAAAAATGCGTCACAAGAATCCCGAATATTTCAAAAGAATTATAGCTTTTATAGACGATTATACGGCAAATTACGGCTCATCGCCAAGCATAAAGGAAATATCAGTCGGTACAGAACTGTCTGACGCTACCATTTGCCGCTATATGCAGGAAATGAAAGCAAACGGAGAACTGGACTATGGCGGCCATCGCAGTATTGTTACAAAACGCCGGAAGCAAACGCTTTCCGAAACTGTAGAAATTCCTGTTCTTGGTTCAATCTCCTGCGGCCTTCCGAAGTTCGCAGAAGAAAATATCGAAGAATACGTAAGACTTCCGGTTTCTTTGTTTGGCAGAGGCGACTTTTTTCTTCTCAGAGCCAACGGCGATTCCATGATTGAGGCAGGGATAGATTACGGTGATCTGGTGCTTATCCGACAGCAGAACTGTGCTGAACCCGGCGATATAGTGGTCGCTCTTATTGATGATGAAGCTACGCTTAAGCGTTTTTACCCGGAAAATCACAGAATACGTCTTCATCCCGAAAACAGCGAAATGGATGATATCTACGTGGATAACTGTATCATTCAGGGCGTCGCTGTAAATGTCATAAAAAATCTTTAATAAGAATATGGAGATAAGAATGAAAATATATAAAACTGCAGGGGAAGATGAACCGGGCGGTATGAACGTATTCGCTCGTCTTCAACGCTGGCATTGTCCGAACTGCGGAGAAATAGCAGCGGGATATCCTAACAAAAGCAATATTACCAGAGTTGAATGCAAACGCTGTCATATAACAATGCTGAGAAAGCAAAAAGGCAGGCATCACGATATTATCGAGATATTTGAAAATATCAGCGAATATTAAAACAAAATACGGTGTGTAGACGGTAAGGTCGGGCTGAAACAGCGCTGCGTGTAAATCCTTTATCAGGGTCACATACTTTGATCACCGATTGGTTTATCCAAACCTATTGACTAATGTCAATTAACATGAGAGGCCGTCGGCAGGATAGATTCCGAAAGGAGTTTGTCTTGTCGACGGCTTTTTTTATTAGATCAATATTCAACGCCTGATATGCATTAGGGCTGAGGATACAAAATATGGTCGTTTTGCAAAATGCAAAGCAGCATATTCAGTACCCTTTCTTTAGTGCGCCTTTTTTCAGGCAAAATGGAGTCTGTGTGCTGAATGCAGACTCCGTTTTTTGTGTCCTTATACCGAAGTATCGGGAGAAAGGACAATTATGTTTTATACAGTAAAGTGGCTGTGTATAACCGCTAAATATCCGTAAGCCTTCGTTTTGATTCAAACAAGAAAAATCAAAACGGAGGACTTACAATGAAAACAAAATATTTTGAATACAACAGAAACGGCGGAAGCGAAAAATATTCCGAATTTACAGAGGAAGAATACCTCAAAGCCAAGGAAGATGAAAACCGCTGGTTTATCAGCTTCGGCGACAGCGTTCTGGAATGTGAGGAAAGCCAGTATACGGATCACTTTTCCAAGAAGGATCACGGAGAATATACGCAAAAGGATAGGAACTGGAAGAAGGTTATTCCGGTTTCGCTGGAACAGTATACATACGGCGGAAATTACGAGCAGAAGATTCTCAATGACAGTACAGTTGTTCCGCTTGAGGAGCGCATCTTAGAGCAGTTAGGCTTGGAACATGACTTGGTAAAGCTCAAAAAGGTCATGAAAAAACTCAAGCCATACGAACGTGAAATTATTTATCAGCTTTTTTGGATGAATAAAAGTCAGAATGATCTTGCCATGAAATATAGTGTTACCAGACAAACAATGCACGAAAAAGTACATCGTATTTTGGTGAAAGTGCTGAAATTATTTGAAAACGAAAAATAAATCCCTTACAAATCTCAATTTCGTTGCCAGTAAGTAGTGAAGGGGAAAATCGATGAAACTAATTCGGAGAATTTTCTCGACAGAATCTTGACAACCGAATATCAACTCTGCAAGTACGTTAATCACACGGTCGGTATGAAATCTCGGCAGCCAAATGTGATGTCCGCCATGACCTTGAAAAAGCGAGCGATAAAGACAAGTCACAGACCTTTGGACAGCAGCCAAAGTCGGCGATGAAACGTGTGAGGATAATGATACTTCCCAATGAGGGCTAAAAGAGCGGGTGAAACGCCCATGATGCGGTTACGCTGACCGCAGCTTGCAGAGTTCCGCCGTGACGGTCGTTGAGAACAAATATCACGGAAAATCGTCTGAAACTAACGAATCAGACGAAGGCAAAACGAAGTTATACGGCGGTTTGCGTTATAGCAGACCGCCATTTACATATTAAATTCACAAGAACAGGAGGCTGATAGTATGAATGATATATCAGAAGAAAAAGAAACGCCGAAGCTATTTGACTTTCAGCTAAAATCAAGTAGATTCGGCATTGATGTTAGAATCCCGTGCATAAAGCTTTCAGATAATCACCCATGCAAAGGCTGTGTGTGGTATGACAGGAATACAGACGTACTGTTCTGTCCGTTTCATAGCTGTGTAAGATACAGAAAAGGCTTTGACGTTCCAAAGAAAAAGGTGAATGAAAATGCTGATTAAACGTGGAGATATATTTTACGCTGATTTGAATCCCGTTGTCGGCTCAGAGCAAGGCGGTATTCGTCCTGTGCTGGTGGTACAGAATAATGTGGGAAACAGGCACAGCCCAACGATCGTGGTTCTTCCGCTTTCGACGGCAAAAAAGCATTATCTTCCCACTCATATTCATATCCGAGGTTCAAAAACATTGCCCAAGGATTCAATCGTGCTTGCGGAACAGATACGGACGATAGACAGATACCGATTGAAAAGTTACGTGGGTTCAGTTGATTTTGAACTTATGGAAAAAGTAGAAAAAGCGATGAAAATAAGTATAGGAGTTGATTTTGATGACTAAATTTGGACAAGCAGAATACAGCGATTTTATGGCGAGAGTATTTGCGGACAAGCTTGATGAAATTCTTGAAGCAGCCGACAAACAGAATTTTAACAGCAAAAATACGGAAGATATATACGGTCAGTTCCCGTCTTCAAGGGACGCAGCATAAGGGGGTTAAGAAATGTTAGGATTTATTATTGGATTGCTTGCAGGCGGTACAGCGGGAGTAATCACAATGTGTCTTTGCACTGCGGCAAAGCAGGCAGATGAAAATATGTCAAATTCGGACAAGTAATTTTGTCCGGTTTGGTGATACCTTTCTGAAAAGATTTGTGGTATCCTTGTTGGTAAAACGGAGGTGAGGAAATGCCGACAGTAACGGTTATACAGCCGACAATAGCAGAAGAAAAAGCAGTCAAGATACGTTGTGCCGCATATTGCCGAGTAAGTTCCGACAGCGAAGATCAGCTCAATTCCTTTATGGCTCAGACAAGGTATTACAGTCAGGTTTTTGAGGATTCGGAAACAGAGGAACTCATCGACATATATGCTGACGAGGGTATCACAGGAACCCGTGAGGACAAGAGTGACGAGTTTCAGCGAATGTTAAAGGACTGCCGCAAGGGTAAGATCGACAGGATTTACACCAAGTCAATCAGCCGCTTTGCCCGAAATACAAGGGATTGTCTGAAGAACGTAAGAGAACTGAAATCCCTTGGTATCACAATATATTTTGAGAAAGAGAATATTGATACTGCCAACATGACCGATGAAATGATGATAACGATCATGGGCGGTTTGGCGCAGGAGGAATCCACTTCGATTTCACAGAATATGCGGTGGAGTATTAAAAAGAGAATGCAAAATGGAACATATAGAAACTCATGTCCCCCATTTGGATATACCGTTCAAAATGACACGCTTGTTGTAAATGAGGAACAGGCTAAAATTGTAAAACAAATTTTTAACTGGTACAATGAGGGCTATGGTTTGCAAGCAATTGCTGATACGCTTAATAGCATGGCTGTTCCGAGCAGTCAAACAGCTGAACGGTGGCACGCATCAAGTGTAAAGTATGTTCTTTCTAATGAAAGATATATTGGTGATGCGCTTTTTCAGAAAAAATACAGAACTGAGACGCTTCCAACCATGCAAAAACGTAATCGTGGAGAAAAGCCCAAGTATTATGTTCAGTCCGTAAATACGCCAATCATTGATAAAGATATATTTTATTCAGTACAGGAGTTGTTGAATAAAAGACACAGAGAGTATATCAATAACAATCATTTTTTATCTAAAAGAATTTTATGCAGTAAATGCGGTGCAACATATAAATGTGTTAGCAGTAAAAACTCTGTATTTTGGACATGCCGGACCCATAATAACAAAGCAAGCGATTGTTCCAATGGACGAATCGCCGATATCAAAATTTATGCAGCATTTGTGAGATTATGCAATAAACTGCTGTACAATTACAAAACTGTTCTTATACCGCTGCAAACAGCATTGCAGGATTTGAAGCTCAGAAAATTCAGCGGCAAAACTCAGGTGATGGACATTCACAAAGAAATCGCCAAGCTTCGTGAACAAACTCACGTCCTCGCAAGGCTGAAAACAAAAGGATTTCTGGACGAGGCTAAATACATTGAGCAGACTACGGAGCTTACGGCAAAAATCAATAAGCTGCAAACAGATCTGAAAAAGCTTACACGCTCCGATGACGAGGACGAAACTCTGAATCAGATCGAAATGTTAATCGACTTTTTTGAAATGCGCGATAAGCCAATAACCAAGTTTGAAGAATCAGCATTTGAGAGTATAGTTGAGAGGATCGTTGTAATCAATCAACATGAGTTGGAATTTCACTTGATCGGCGGATTGAAATTTAAAGAAAAGATAAAATAGACAAATTCATTATCATAGATTTAGTGCCTTTGGATATAGCTATTTCAAAGGCTTTGTGGTATTGTTATAAGCGGAGGTGACATTAATATGGCAAAAAACAGAGTAATACCGTTTGGTTACTGCATGAAGAACGGAGTGATAACAACTGATCCCAAAGAGGTATGCGCTGTTGCGACGATTTTCAGTGAATATCTTTCAGGCAAAAGCCTACTGCAAATTGCCAAGCTAATGGAAAGTGAGAAAATTCGCTACAATACAGATTCAGATAAGTGGAACAAAAATATGGTCAAGCGGATAATCGAAAATGAGAAGTATCTCGGTACCGACAAATATCCGCAGTTGATCGCCGAGGATATTTTCAGACGAGCAAATGAAAAGCGGATACGGAAAGCAACTACGTTTAATCTGATATCCGATGATTTACAGGAAATCAGAAATCGTACATACTGTGCCGAATGTGGTCACAGACTTTCAAGAATTGGCGGCAATTCGAAATATGAACATTGGGATTGCAGAAATCCCGATTGCTGCAAATTTGAATATCAGCTGACTGATCAGATGATAATCGGAGCAGTGCTGACTGTTCTGAATTCTGCAATAGCTAATCCAAGTTTATTGGAGTCCGGCGGCGAGATCAGCATTTATTCACCTACTGCCGATATAGTCCGTCAGCAAAATGAAATCAACCGTATGACCGATTCAATCCAAGTAGATTTTGACAGAGCTAAAGCAGAGATTTATAAACTTGCTGAGATGAAATACGACTGCTGCACTTACAATGACAGCCCTCAGAAAACAGATAAAATCAAGGCTCTGCTTGAAAATCACGAACAATTAAATACGTTGGATATTGGCTTATTCAAAGCGTGTGTTTCACGAATTTGTATAAGCCATTTTTGTACCGTAGAGGTTGAGCTTATCAACGGAGTGAGAATTAAAAATATAACGGAAAGGAAGATCGAAAATGAGCACAGCGCCGAATGTAACAGTAATTCCTGCGAAAGTGCAGACAGCGGAAAGTCGTGATAAATACCACCAATTAAGAGTTGCCGCATACTGCCGAGTGTCAACCGAACTGGAGGAACAGCAGAACAGCTATCAGGTTCAGATTGCATACTACACAGATCTTATTAACAAAAAGAAAGAATGGACTCTGGCAGGAATTTTTGCCGACGAAGGAATTTCTGGCACCCAGACAAAAAAGCGTACCGAGTTTAACCGCATGATCCGTATGTGCAGAAACAAGAAAATCGACCTTGTGATCACAAAATCCATAAGCCGATTCGCAAGAAATACCGTGGATTGCCTTGAATATGTCAGACAGCTTAAAGACTTGGGAATCGGAGTTATTTTTGAAAAAGAGAACATAAACACGCTGACAATGACCTCAGAATTTATGATTGCTCTGTACGGAAGTTTTGCTCAGGCTGAGAGTGAATCGATAAGTAAAAATGTAAGCTGGGGAAAAGAAAAAGCTTATCGTGAGGGTAAGGTACAATTTCAGTACAAGCATTTGCTTGGCTACAAAAAAGGAGCGGACGGCAAGCCGGAAATAATCCCCGAAGAAGCCGAAACGGTAAAACTGATCTACACCATGTTTCTGGACGGTCATTCGATGAAAAATATCGCATTGATATTGCACGTCAAAGGCATACATACCAAAACAGGTAGCACGGAATGGCGGACCAATACAATAACGAGGATTTTACAGAACGAAAAGTATGTAGGCGACGCGCTCCTTCAAAAAACGTTTACCTCCGACTGTATCACTCACAAAGTTGTGAAAAATCACGGCGAACGTCCGATGTATCTTGTGACCAACCATCACGATCCGATAATTGACCGAGACACCTACAACCGAGTCCAGCAGGAGCTTGCAAGACGCAATTCCAAACGGAAGATTTCGGATAAAACGGTTACGGAACAAGGCAAGTACAGCAGCAAATATGCCTTGTCTGAGCTTCTTATCTGCGGACACTGCGGTACGCCTTACAGAAGAACCACTTGGGCGGCTCGAGGAAAAAAGCAAATCGTTTGGAGATGTCTGAGCCGATTGGAGCATGGCAAAAAATATTGTCCAGATTCACCCACTATAAAGGAAGAACAGCTGCATAGAGGAATACTCAGGGCGATCAACAATTACTATTCCTGCCGTAACGATATTGTGAGGATTTTGAAAGCAAATATCGGTTCGGTTTTGGAATGTCAGGGACAGGAAGAAATCCTTTCCGTAGAAAAGCGGCTGAAAGAGATCGATCAAGCAAGGACTGATTTAGTCAACTTAATAGCTTCGGGCGGCTGCGACGAGGACAAGCTTGACAGCGAGTTTGCAAAACTGTATGCTGAAGAACAAGGCTTAAGTGAGCGGCTTACAATGCTGAAATCACAGAACAAGACTTCAGAAGAAACTCAGGCAAAGCTTGATAAAATTATGGATATGATAGAGCATGAGAAATTTGAGTTGGAAACCTTTGATAATGTACTGATAAGAAAGCTGATCGAGTGCGTAAAAATACTGAGCAAGACCGAAATACTGGTTATTTTCAAAGGCGGTTACGAGGTCAGAACGGAAATTGAATAACGATTAAAATTTACGGCTTGCGGAGAAAATCTGCAAGCTGTTTTTGTTGGGAGCTGGTTATTTGGCAGGCAATTTTGAGGGGATAAAAACTCAGCGTTTCGGTGTGGAAGTAGAATGCACAGGCTTAACAAGGTCGGCAGCGGCAAAAGCGGTCGCAAAGGTTTTAGGCGGCTTGAGCGAGCATTACGGCGGCAGTTATGACAGATACGATGTTTACGACGGTAAAAATAGGCGTTGGAAAATCATGTCCGATGCAAGTATCAGATGTACGAATAAAAACGGGAATCCGGCTTCCAAGCTGTATTCCGTCGAGCTTGTAACTCCTATTCTGGAATACGAGGATATGGCGACGCTTCAGGAAGTGGTTCGTTCTATTCGCCGAAGCGGAGGCGTTTGCAACGAAACAACAGGAATCCATATTCATATTGATTTTGCTCCATATAACGCGCAAAAGCTTCGTAATTTAGTAAACATTTTTGCAAGTAAAGAGGATATGCTCTATCAGGCTTTGCAAGTAAATTCGGATCGTGAGCAGCATTATTGCAGAAAAGTGGACAAGCGTTTTCTTGAAGAACTTAACCGAAGAAAACCAACTGACTTGCAGACGATAAAAAGGCTATGGTACGGCGATGACCGTGAGTATCACTCACATTACGATCCGTCACGGTATCGTTGCCTGAATTTACACCCAGTGTTTACAGATAACAATATCGAGGTAAGAGCGTTCAACGGTTGCCTGAATGCAGGAGTTCTCAGGGCATATATTTCACTGGTTCTGGCAGTCAGCAATCAGGCTCTGACTCAGAAATCAGCAAGTTCCCGTGTGACACAGAGTGAAAATCCTCGCTATACGTTCCGTACATGGCTTATCCGAATAGGTCTGAACGGGCAGGAGTTTAAAAACTGCCGCAAGCACTTGCTTTCACATCTTGAGGGTAATATTGCGTGGCTTCATCCCGAAGATGCCGTTAAACAACGTGAAAGGCTGAAAGCAGAACGACAAGCCGCCCGTGAGCAGCGTGTCGAGCCTGTAAGCGAGGTTCAGCAGTTAAACGAAAATGTACCCGATGAAAATTTCGAGCCGTCAGAGAGCGAATGTGAGGACTTTGAAGAAGATGAAGAAATGGGCATGGAAATGTCTATGTGATCGGAGGTAAAAATGAAAAATAAACAGCTATACATTGCCTATGGCAGCAACATCAATCTTAAACAAATGGCATATCGGTGTCCGCATTCAAAGGTTGTGGGAACATCGGAGATCAAGGATTATGAATTGGAGTTCAGAGGCGTTGCGACTATTGTGCCTAGCAAGGGTACAAGTGTTCCTGTTCTTATCTGGGAGCTTGATGAAAGAGATTTGCCTACCCTAAACCGTTATGAGGGCTATCCGAGGCTTTACAGACAGGAAAAAATGTCTTTTGATTTGGATGGCAAAGAAGTCTTAGGCATGGCATATCTGATGAATTATGGGGAACTTTCTCCGCCAAGTCAGCAGTACTACAATACGATTTTACAGGGTTACAGAGAGAACGGTCTGGATGAAAAATATCTTCAAACAGCTTTGGAAAATTCGCTGTTCCTTGAACATTCCGTAAATGACGAGTTGTATGAGGACGAATTTGAAGATTACGACCTTGACGACGATATGCAGATGAGATTTTAAGGAGAGTGGTTGAATGAAATACAAAGGATTTTATGTGAAGATTACTCCCGATACTGATCTGCATCGGGAGGACAAGGACGGAAATGATATTCGCTGTGAGGGCTTCACTATTGAAGTTTTTGCGGATGAATCCGAAAAACTCGAAATCGATGTTTTTTCAGTGGCAGTTGATTTTGAACTGCTGAAAGACAGTCTTGAAGAAGCGGAGCAGTTTGCTATGGATTATATCGACTGCGAGGAAAAAGAGTATTGCAGGATGATTGACGAGTTTAATAAAAATTAACGTGGAAGTAAATGATGATCACAAAAAAGACTTTTATGACAATAGTTAATGCTTTGGATTTCGGTATTTGCAAATGCAGGCAATTCTGCGAGGTTAATAATTTATCTTTAGAAGAAACAAATGAGTTCATACACGGCGGTAATTTGCAGAATGATTTGCTGAAAATGCTTGAAACGGTTATGCTCGATCGCTACGGTATTATCCGTGATTTTATTTATAAGCGCGATGAGAACGGCGAAT
Source organism: Ruminococcus sp. RTP21204st1_B2_RTP21204_210225 (assembly GCF_040914135.1). Taxonomy (NCBI): domain Bacteria; kingdom Bacillati; phylum Bacillota; class Clostridia; order Eubacteriales; family Oscillospiraceae; genus Ruminococcus; species Ruminococcus sp. RTP21204st1_B2_RTP21204_210225. Next base: position 26,165 of record NZ_JBCPGA010000038.1, read on the forward strand.
TATTCTTTGGCATTCCGCAGCGAAACGGTGTTATTGAGATTTACCTCATAACGAGCTCAGAAGAATTATATGAATATTTGCTGGAACAGGCAGCGGGAGCATTATTAAATTTTATACCAAGCGATATGAGATAATTCTTTTAGATATGGGTTGTATAATCGAGTACAGCCCCGTACATATTAAAAAATGTAGGTTTGTCAATCATATTGGACACTATTATTAAGAAATTCGATAGGCGAAAACCATTTGAGGGGACGCAT
>NZ_JBCPGA010000039.1:0-25600 GCF_040914135.1 Ruminococcus sp. RTP21204st1_B2_RTP21204_210225
CACAATTATCCGTTGCAATAATTGTGTTATATGATGAAATTGAATTTATTTGCAACAAAACTTGAAGAAAATCACACTTATATTATGAAAAAACGTTTAATATGAAAAAGATCGTTAGGAGAATCACAGCTATGGGTGCTGCTGTTATGATGATGAGTTCTATGGCTATTGGGGCTAGTGCGGCTAACTCCTACAATCTACACTATACCAAAGGAGCTCCTTCATCAGATAACGTTTGTGAGAAATGGATGTATGGTATAAAGGCACAGAATAATGGCTATTTAAAATCCACCTGTAAATCCATAAATACAAGTGGCAAGTTTAGTGTCTTAGCAAATGGATACAGATCTTCAAGCCATACTATTAATTGTGGTTCTTTCGATATCTGGAACAAAGGAACAACAAATTGGAAAAATTCTAATTATAAGAAGGGTTATTCTTATGATGTTGTTGCTGAATTTGGAGTGTCTGGCGGTTACACAAATATTTCAAAGTATGTTTCAAGTGCTTCTGCGTCAGGAAGTTTTAACTAAAGAATAGTATTTTGAGCCGCTGCGGATTATCTTGCTGGTAATGACGAGCGGCTCTTACTTTAGAGGATAAATTATGATGAAAAAGATTTGTATTTTGGTTGTTGCGGTGTGCATGGTACTTTCAGCGTGTTCAAACAAAACTAATAATGTAAAATTCAGTGAATTTAATTCTGAATATGTGCCTGTAAATGAAATAACAGATACATATTCAAAAGCCCTCAAATTGGAGTATGCCCATTTCACTATTCGTGACAGTGTAAGAATAGCTGATGTGAGTTCAGTTAGCAGAACGTTATATAAGCCGTCGGACGGTTTTCTGTTCAATAAAGAGCAGAGATTTATAGACTATTTAAACGGCAGTCCTGTTGATCTTAGCAAAATAAGTGTTAGCAGTGACGATATGGGTGAATATCATCAGCTTAACGCCGAAGGAGGTTATCCCTACTTTACTGATTATGATGGTGGTTCGATAGTATGGATCAAAGACGAAGATGCGGAGGCTTTTTTTCTAACTAATGAAAACATTACAGTAAAACGATATTATTGTTGCAACACCTTTGATGATGAGAAATATAAGCTTAAAGACTGTGAAATGTCCATAAGTGAGGCAATAGAAAAAAGTGCTGAATTTTCAGAGGAACTGAGAAAAATTGGCTACCCACAAATGTCGCCTTTTGAGATCAGAGTTGAGAAAATAAACGATACTTATGCGTTCAGAATAGATATGGTGCAACAGGATAACGGAGTACCGTTGAGAGCAGCTAACAGTGGCTTTGAGGGCAGGGAATCCTCTGTCAATGATGTTTTCACAGGTCGATTGAGCAAAATAAATTCAAATCCAGCGGGATACACAGTGCTTATAACTTCTTCGTCCGATATAGGTTGTTTTAGAAATAATGAAAATGTATTTTGTGAATATGAAAAAGAGAATATCGACAAGGTGATAACACCATATTCTGCACTTAGATATATTGATGACAATTTAAGTGATAATTCCAGTTACGAGGTGGATTACATAGGTCTTGAGAATAAGATATACTGGGTGGACTCTGAAACGGGCGTATATTCAAGTACTCCAATGTGGACTGTTTCGCTCTATAGCCCTACTGAGGAAAAATTATACTATGCTCTAGTAGATTGTGAAACGGGTGATTTTTCATTCTATTCGCAAAGCAGAGGTGATATAAATTTGTAATTTTACAATATAGATCGGAGCTTATAAAGTATGTATAATAGTTTAAAAAGAGCCACAGCCTTAATGGCGGTTGTGCTTATGTTGACGGGTTGTTCATCTCAGGACAACAAATCCAATAACCACAGTACAGATGATGCAAGGCTTGAGCCTGTGGAACAGGCTTATGACGGCTGTGATAAGTTGCTTGGCAGCGATCACGGCAGTTTTAAGCTGCCAGAAAAGATAAGCAAAGTGGACTTTGAGAAGGTATATTCTTTGTCCTGCAATACTTTGAAAAATGATGATATGACCAATGCGGAAAAGTTATTCAAGACTTTTTATGGCGACGATTTCGACGAAAGTGCACTTTCAACTGACAATGGCGGAATAGTTTATCAAGCTGGAATAAACACCTCTGCATACTGGGGTATGGATATTGCACTTTATTCCGCTGATTATGAGTTTCAAGAAAACAGCAGCGGACAGACTTATGTTGTGGGGCTTGACGAGGGCGGCATTACTTTAGGTGGCAAAGCCATTGATGTGACTGATATCGACAGTGGATTAAACAATTATCTTGCCGATTTTTATAAGGATTTTACGATCAATACCAAAGAGTTTTCGGTGAATGACACTGTGGGCAGAATTGATTTTACGGCAAGTCTTGACTATGAAAATGTGCCTTTTCAGTATTCGCCCTCTGCATACAGTCGGGCAGACAACGAGAATAATATGAGTTATTGGACGTTTTTGCAGGTGACAGGCTCTATTGGGGCGGACGGCAAATTTGATTTTATCAACGCAAATGCGCCACTTAACATACTTGACAAAACAGAGAAAACTGAGATGATACCATTTGACGAGGCGGTGAAAATTCTTGAGACGGAGCTTGCAAAAGGGTCATATTATGAGTTTTCAAATGTTGAGCTTATGTACTGCTGTCTTGCAAATCAGCCTGCATTGGATATGACCGAAGAGGACAATGTTGCTAAGGCTGAACAGTTGGCGGAGGAATACAACAAGACACCCAAGAACTTTGAGCCTATGTGGTGTTTCGAGATAAAAGGCGGCGAGGGTGCAAAGGAATATATCAAGGTGAATGCTCTCAGCGGCGAGGTCTTTATTGATGTTCAGTAGGTCAGAACGAAAGGTGAATAGCATGATCACAAAGCGGATTTTTTGTATTGCTGTGATAGGTGGAATCATCTGTCTTACGGCTTGTGGAAATAGTAATAATAACAGCGAGAATAATTCATCTGCGGTGGTGGTATCAGCTGTGGGAAGCAGAACTGACAGCCTTTTGGACAGCAGAGTGACATTGCAGGCTGAGGCTGTGGCTTACGATAACGGACAGCTCACCTTTGTTTATGACGGCAAGGAATACACGCTTGCAATGGACAGCGAGCTTTTTGAACATGATGAAAAATATGTGAATGGGAAAAGCTTATCCCAAGCAATAATAAACAACGATATCGGCGAGGTCATTTCTGCGGAGATAGTTACGGACGAGGGCATAACAAAAATTTATAGTTGTGATGTTGTAAGTCCTAACGGCGAGAAATACGCTTCGGGAATGTATGAGGACATCAAGGCGGACGTGCCTGCGGAGGAGTATGACTACAAGCTTTGCCACAAGAGCGGCTCTGTCTATGAGCTTAGCAATGCAAATCGGACTATCACGGCTGACTTCAACGATCTTGAGGAGTGGCAGAAAGGAAAATATCCCGAAAGTGCTGATGATGTTATGTTCGGCGGCTATCTTTTTACCGACGGCAAGTTTATTATTGAGGATATCAACTTACTTGTTGCGGTGAATGATGACGGCTCAAAGACGTATGAGCCGCTCACGACCAGTGACTACCCCAGCTTTTTCGGCACAGTACAGACCATAGGCGACAACACGGCCGAAATTAAGCTCACAGACGGCAAGACCGTTTGCACAGTGCCTACATATTATTGCGACGGTGAGCTTAGCGAGGGGCTTGAAGTCATGGTGATACTTGACTGCTCCACAGACCTTTTCGATAGCGGAAAGTCGGAGAGTTTTGATTACGCCGTTATCTGCACCGACCCTGCGGAGTATGACCCCTCAGGGCATGAGTTTGGAAATCTCGCCTACGCCAAAGCTGACAGCAATAACCTTGGTAGATTTATCTACACCGAGATCGGAGATATAGAGAAATGAAACTAAAACTTCTAAACACAATAAAATGTGACCTGAACAAAAGCATAATAAACATAGGCTTTGCAGGGGCGGTGCTGCTGACGACAGTGCTTGCTTTCACCGCCTCAGCCTATACAGACCTTGCCACCGATAAATCATATTCGGTGTTCGAGTCACTTTTCACTCTCGATAAAAATATCCTCCGCACCGACCCAATGCTGTCCTCAGTGCTGGTTTTCAGAAACGGACTTTCGGGATATATCACAATGTTTTTGCCTATTGTCGTGGCATTCCCATTCATGGTGTCTTTCTGTGCAGAGCGAAATAACGGACTGATGCGTTTCACCATATCTCGCACAGGCAAGCTAAGATATTATCTTTCAAAATTCATATCCGCACTTATCTCAGGCGGATTTGCCGTTATGCTCGGTATAGCTGTTTACGGCATAGCCTGTGCAGTGCTTTTTCAACCACTTTCGGAGTTTGACGTATCAGCCGACCAGCTTCAATACATAATGCAAGACAGCACAGGTAAAACCATAATCAAAATGCTTGCGGTAGCTTTCGCATATGGTGCAGTTTCCACACTGCCTGCGTTTTTCCTAAGCTCTTTCTGCAAAAATCCGTATATCATAACCTGCCTGCCCTTTATGCTCAACTATGTCCTCACAACAATGCTCAATAGGATAATAGACGCAAATCTTTTCAACGATAACTTTGATTTTGATAGAGCAAACGCCTTTTATCCAAGCTCTGTGACGAATTTTCTGTATATACAAAGCTTTGACAGAAGCGCAAAGTGGATAACTGCGGTGAACTGTTCGGGGGCGATCGTTGCCCTGCTGGGATTTATTATGGTGATGAGTTTGCACAAGGACAAGGGGGTGTAGGTCAGCTATGATGAAAAATTTCAGCCTAAAACAAAGCTTTTTCTGTGCAAGGGCGGAGTTCATAAAGTGGGTATGCGACGCACGAATGATAATCCTGGGAGTGCTTCTTATCTTCATTTACAGCTTTGCTATCGAGCCTCTTAAATCAAACGCCAAGCTTATGGGCGAACCGCTGAATATCCTTGAGCCTTTTATCGCCATAGCTAATTCAGGTGCGATACTTCTTATCATACCGCTGGTTTTCCTCACACTTATAGCAGATTTCCCCAAGATAGACACCAACACAGTTTTCTACATAATGCGTGTGGGCAGGCTGAACTGGCTGTTCGGACAGCTTTTGAAGCTCATTTTTATGGCGTTATCTTATCTTGCAGTGATATTCTTGGGCGCAGTGCTTCCAATGCTTTCAGACGGCTTTTGGTACAATGGCTGGAGCAACGTGGCGACAAAGTTTGTTTCACGCTTTCCTGAACATTCGGGCAATTTCGGCGTGCAGCTTCTCCCTGAAAATCTCTACAATCAGCTCACAGTATTTTCAGCCGCAGTGCAAAGCTACCTGCTCGTGTTCGCATACCTTATGATAATAGGGCTTATCCTGCTGAGCTTTTCACTTGTGAAACACAAGACTGTAGGCTTTGTCCTTTGCGGAGCGGTGATATCTTTAGGCACAGCGTTCTGCTCCATAAAGACCACGCTTATGTGGACAATGCCAATGGCGAACAGCATAATATGGCTGCACTACACAAAATATTTCCGTGAGCCTGTTATGTCAATGAGTTTTTCGGTCAGCTATCTTGCCATATTTATAGCGGTACTGCTGGCGTTCTGCTTTATCGCCATAAGAAAATTCAATTACGACAATGTTGCAGAGATAGCAAGTTAGGAAATTAGGGGGACGAAATGGATATCATCAATGTAAATGACGTATGCCTTACGCTTGGCAAAACGGAGATACTAAAGCACATAAATGTGTCCTTTGAGGAGGGCAAGATACACGGACTTATCGGCAGAAACGGCAGCGGCAAAACGATGCTGATGAAGTGCATATGTGGTTTTATCAAGCCCACGAGCGGTGAGATTATCGTTGACGGCAAGCAGGTGGGCAAGGACGTTGACTTTCCGAAAGATATGGGTATCATTATTGAAACACCTGGGTTTATACCGTATTACAGTGGATACAAAAATCTCAAACTTCTTGCGGGGCTGAACAACAAGATCGGCAAAGATGAGATAAGAAACAGCATGAGGCAAGTGGGGCTTGACCCTGATTTAAAACGTCATGTCCGCAAATACAGCCTTGGTATGCGGCAGCGTTTGGGACTTGCACAAGCCATTATGGAAAATCCGAAGATACTCATTCTTGACGAGCCTTTCAATGGACTTGACAAGGACGGCGTAAAAGAAATGCGTGAGTATCTGCTCAGCTATAAAGAGCAGGGCAAGACTATCCTTATCTGCTCTCATTCGGCGGAGGATATTTCTGTGCTGTGCGATACCGTGCACGAAATGGATAAGGGTGTTATTGAGGGGGTAAGGTGACATAGACTGAGTAAGTATGGATTCGTACAAACAGATATCAGGAGCCGATATTGATAGGTTAAAATTAGGACTGTTCTGAATAGAATAAGCTGCCACAGATTTTTTCTGTAGCAGCTTATTTTTGTTTGTGCTATTCCTTCTTGCAAAGATATCCGTCATCATCATATTTCTTAGCTATATGCTGTGTAGCTTGCCAATCGCCCCATTTGTCTACAGCTTTATCCCAAATTGTCATATATTACAACATGTTTTCTGAAAAAGTTTACATTTATCAACTTGGAAGTTGAAATAGCCTTTTAAATCATGCACTATTGCCATTTTAAATGCACAAAAAGGCAGCAAGCTAACCTGCTGCCTAAAATCATTCAATTCACACCTATCACTGTTAGTAGAAAAAGTATCATCATCACCGCCGATACGCTGCTAAGAACAAGTCCAAATATCACACAGCAAACTGCATTCAGGTCAAAAACTTCATTTCTTTTGCCGTCATATCTGAGCCTACACACCTTATCGGGTATGTATATCTTTGAGCGCATTACTACCTCACATGGGAATACGTTTGGATACTCACTATCACTAACCTTGTAAAACGCTGTATCAAATTTCTTGCCCTCTGCCCTGCCGAAACGCACAAACTTTCCTTTCACGCTTTTCGTTCCAGTAAGTTTTACAGCAGAGTATACAAAGAAACTAAAAATAACCAGTAGCAGGACGACAAGAAAAACAATGAACATTATAGGAACTATAACAAAATCTGCGCCAAGACACATGGCAAGCACAAGAACAACCGTGGCTATGATAACAAATTCCATGACTATACCCTACAAAAGACTTCTGTAATAGTCGCTAAGACGCTTAGCGTTAGCTTTCAAAAGCTCGTCAGCCTTGTTTTTAACGCTTTCATCTGCAAAAATACCACGCTTTGAAAGTTCAGAAGCCTGCTTGGCAAAGTCTATCGCCTTTTGAAGATCCGTGGCACTGTCAGAGCCTGAATACTCCCTAGCCACCATAAGGCAAGCTTTCGCCTTAAGCGCACATATCTCATCTGAAAATTCGTCATCAGCGTCATACTCTATAACAGCCTTATAGTTCTTGTTTATAAATTCTTTCCGTATACTGATATAGCCCTCTGCGTCAGGGGCGTTTTTGGAGTCGTTTTCATCAGGCAGAAGGGTATTAGGCTCTATCTCCAACACCTTGCAGAGGTATTCAAGGGTCTTTACCGACGGCGTTGCTGAGCCGCTCTCTATCTGACTAAGCATATTGCGGGTTATAAAATCACCCACTACCTCGCTTTGAGTCATTTTCTTTGAAAGCCTTGCCTCTTTTATCCTCTTGCCGAGAGTATTTTTCTCCATTATATCGCCTCACTTTATTTACTGTAAATTTCATTTACTTATATGATAGCAGATAGTAAAACAGATTTCAAGTGTTTAACGAAAAATTTACAATTTTTTTATGCTAAGCAATATATAAAAAATAATTTTAATTATTGTCGAAAATCTATTGACAAATAAGATAAATGAGTATATAATAAACGTAAATAATATTTACATTGGAGGTGTAAGCTATATGAATGAATGGTGGGACGGTTTGTCGCTTTTACTTAAAGTGCTGTATTGTATAGCGTTTCCGTCAACGCTTATACTGCTTGTGCAGACTTTGCTTTCTATGTTCGGTTTTCATGATGGTGGAAGCGGTCATGATTTCAGCGACACGTCAGGTCTTGATCTTGATGTTGATACCAACATCAGCGGTCACGGAGATGTGGATATTGGTCACTGTACACATGATATCGGCTGTGACCACAACGTAGACGGCGGAAACCCTGCGGATTTTGCTTCTATGAGAATGTTCACGCTTCAGACCATAGTTGCTTTTTTCACTGTGTTTAGCTGGTCATCTATCGTTCTTGTAAGCTCAGGTGTTTATCCAGCACTGTCTACAGTTATCGGCTTTGTTCTGGGTCTGGCGACCATGCTTCTTGTAGCAAAGATAGTTCAACTTTCTGCAAGACTTGCTGAAAACGGTACAGCTGATTATAAAAATGCTATAGGAGAAACTGCTACTGTTTATATCCCCTGCCCACCTAAAGACCATGGGCTTGGTAAAGTGAATGTTATGATAAACGGACAGCTAAGAGAAGTCACTGCAATAAACAATGGTGATGAGCTTATAAAGACAGGAACTCAGGTTCGTATTATCGATTTGCAAGGAGATACTGTCGTAATAGAAAAATAAAAGAATTGATAGAACAAAGGGGTGCTAAACATAACGATTCTGTGAAATGACCCGTCTTGAGGTTATTATAATAGTATTTGTGTGGGAGGAAAAATTATGGAACCAGTAATCATCATCTGTGTGATAGTCGTTGTGCTTTTTGCGGCAATTATGGCGATACTGTCACGCTACAGAAAATGTCCGTCCGATAAGGTGCTTGTTATCTATGGTAAAGTAGGAACAGACAAGAATGGTCAAGCAAGAAGCGCAAGATGTATCCACGGCGGTGCGGCATTTATCGTGCCAATAATCCAATCTTATGAGTATATGGATCTTACTCCTATATCCATAAATGTGGATCTAAAAAACGCTCTTTCAAAGCAGAACATCAGAATCGATGTTCCGTCAAGATTTACTGTTGGTATCTCAACCGAGCCTGGCGTTATGCAGAATGCTGCTGAAAGACTTCTCGGTCTTAAACTCATTGAGATACAGGAGCTTGCAAAGGATATTATTTTCGGTCAGTTGAGACTTATAATTGCCACCATGGATATCGAAGAAATAAACTCGGACAGAGATAAATTTCTGCTCGCGGTATCAAACAATGTTGAGATAGAGCTTAAAAAGATAGGCCTTAAGCTTATCAACGTAAACGTAACGGATATTACAGATGAGTCTGGATATCTGGAAGCTCTCGGTAAAGAAGCTGCTGCAAAGGCTATCAATGACGCTAAGAAGTCAGTTGCCGAAAAACACAGAGATGGTGAGATCGGTCAGGCAAACGCTCAGAAAGACCAGCGTATCCAAGTTGCTGCTGCAAACGCTTCTGCTATCGACGGTGAGAACCAGGCCAAGATAGAGGTTGCACAGTCAGAAGCCCTCAGACGTGAGCGTGAAGCGGAAGCTCTCAGACAGGCTACAGCCGCTGAAGCTGTTCAGGCAGCAAAGGCAAAGCAGGAAGCTTACATAGCTCAGCAATCCGCCGAGCAGACGAGAGCCGAACTTGAAAAGGCTACACAGACCGCCGATGTTATCGTAAAGGCTCAGATCTCAAAGCAGCAGGCCGAGATCGAAGCTGAAGCACAGGCTGAGGTAGTAAGACGTAAAGCAAAGGGTGAGGCCGATGCTATCTTTGCAAAAATGGAAGCTGAAGCAAAGGGTAATCAGGAAATACTCACAAAGCAGGCAGAGGGTATGAGAAAGCTTGTTGAAGCAGCAGGCGGAGACGCTAATGCAGCCGTTAAACTCATAGTTGCTGACAAGCTTGAAGAACTTATCTCTATTCAGGTAGAAGCTATCAAGAACATTAAGATAGACAAGATAACCGTGTGGGATACAGGCGCAGGTGCAGATGGAAAAGGCTCGACAGCAAACTTTCTAAGCGGACTCATGCAGTCAGTTCCTCCGCTGAACGATCTGTTCAAGCAAGCAGGAATGTCACTCCCTGATTTTCTTGGCGAGGACATACAGGAAGCTTTGAAAAAGTCACAGGAAGAAGCAGTAAAGAGAGCAGCCGAGGCTGATAATGCAGAAACTCTCGACCCAAAAGATGTTGAGGTAATAGAGCCTGAGAAATAATTAATTTGACCTCCGTAGTTTAACGATTGCGGAGGTCTTTTGGTATAAATAAAAGCGAGTTTCAACATCATGAAACTCGCTTTTTTATGTTCAATATGGTTCAACGACTACTGCTCTGCCCTCTTTCAAGGACCTTTGTACATCAATAAAACGCTGATTTTTGCTGCCCATGAATTTAAGCTCAAGACTTCGTTGTGACAGTATAAAAGGGCCGTCAACAAGATAATCAAGCTGACTAAGAAGCTCCATATAGCCGTTTTCAGCGTTAGCGTTTGCAATTAGATATTCATAAGTATAGCCCGTGAATGATATCACATTCAGTGAAAAGCCATGGAACGCTTTTATCCTTCCTGCAAGTTCTGCTAACGGTTTGCACTGACAGAAAGGCTCACCGCCACTGAACGTCACTCCGTCAAGAAGCGGGTCTTTTATTATCTCATTGTAAAGCTGGTCTGTATCAACGACAATGCCACCGTTAAAATCATGTGTCTGCGGATTGTGACAACCCTCACAGCCGTGTGGACAGCCCTGCGTAAAAATAGTGAACCTAAAACCCGGTCCGTCTACGATAGATTCACCGACAGTGCCAGCTATCCTAAGTTCCATGGCTAATTGTCACCCTCACAGCAGGCTTTTGCACGAGGTATCCTCTCATGTATCACCTTGCTGTGTTCAGCCTCAGAACGTCCACACTTCGGGCATTTGTCACCTATTATTCCCGTATATCCGCAAACAGGATCACGGTCAACAGGGTGGTTTATTGAGCCGTAGCCTATGCCAACTTCTTTCATATATCTTACGACTTTCTCGAATGCAGAAAGATTGTTCAGCGGATCGCCGTCAAGCTCGATATAGCTTATATGGCCTGCATTTGTAAGAGCATGGTAAGGAGCTTCTATTTTAAGTTTCTCAAACGCTGTTATCGGATAGTAAACAGGTACATGGAAAGAATTAGTATAATATTCTCTGTCCGTAACTCCTGCTATCTCACCATAACGTTCTCTATCCATTTTAACAAATCTGCCAGAAAGTCCCTCAGCAGGTGTTGCAAGCAACGAGAAGTTAAGACCAGTACGCTTTGTTTCCTCGTCCATTCTTGCTCTCATACGTGAGATTATCTCCAAGCCAAGCTCTCTTGCTTCTTCACTTTCACCATGGTGCTTTCCAGTAAGCACTTTAAGACACTCAGCAAGACCGATAAAGCCCACTGAAAGTGTGCCATGCTTTAGCACTTCTTCAAGCGTATCGTCAGCCGTAAGCTTCTCTGAATCGAGCCATATGCCCTGACCCATGAGGAACGGATAATTTCTCACACGCTTTGAACACTGTATCTTAAATCTGTGCATAAGCTGGTCGATACAAAGATCCATAAGCTCATCAAGGCTGTCAAAGAAAGCACCGATATTACGCTGTGCTTTTATGCCAAGTCTAGGAAGATTAATGGTAGTAAAAGAGAGATTTCCTCTTCCTGTCACTATCTCACGAGTAGGGTCATATGCGTTACCGATAACTCTTGTGCGGCAACCCATGTAAGCTATCTCAGTGTCAGGATTGCCCTCCTTGTAATACTGTAGATTGAAAGGAGCGTCGATAAATGAAAAATTCGGGAAAAGACGCTTCGCTGATACACGGCAGGCGAGCTTGAAAAGGTCATAGTTCGGGTCATCAGGATCAAAGTTCACGCCCTCTTTTATCTTGAAAATATGTATAGGGAAAATAGGCGTTTCACCATTGCCAAGTCCTGCTTCCTCTGCAAGAAGAATATTCTTTATAACAAGTCTGCCCTCGATAGAAGTATCAGTACCATAATTTATGGAGCTGAAAGGCGTTTGAGCGCCTGCACGGGAGTTCATGGTATTAAGATTATGGATAAGCGCTTCCATTGCCTGATATGTGGCTCTGTCAGTTTCTTTCAAAGAGTTTTTATATGCAAAACTCTGTATCTTCTTCACTATAGGTGCGTCAACAAAATTCACAAGAAACTGTGCTTCAGCCTCTTGATAGCCGTTATCATTGGCGAGAGTGATCTTTAAACCCTGCTCATCAAGCATTTCAGTTATTTTCTTTGCAATGCTCTGAGCATCAGAAACTTCACCAAGGAGAGCAAGCCCCCTGCCGATATTGTCACGATAGCGGTGTCTGAATGTCTTCCTTACGCCCTCAGCCATATCATAATCGAACTTCGGAAGAGATTGACCACCATGCTGGTCGTTCTGATTGGATTGTATCGCAATGCAGGCAAGCGCCGCATAGCTTTGTATATCATTTGGTGTACGCAAAAAGCCATGACCTGTAGAAAAACCCTTATCAAAAAGCTTTGTAAGGTCTATCTGAGTGCAAGTGGTAGTCAGTGTATAAAAATCAAGATCATGAATGTGGATATCGCCCTCCTGATGAGCCTTTGAATGTTCAGGAGCGAGGACATACATCTCGTTGAACTCTTTCGCACCCACAGATCCGTATTTAAGCATTGTACCCATTGCGGTATCGCCGTCTATATTAGCATTCTCACGCTTCAAATCGTTATCTTTCGCTGATTGGAAAGTAAGATCCTCATAAACTTTCATAAGACGGGTATTCATTTCTCTTGCACGAGTTCTGTTTGAGCGGTAGAGTATATAACTTTTTGCAGTATCAGCCATGCCCTCCTCAATAAGAACACGCTCAACGCAATCCTGAATCTCTTCAACAGTAGGCATATCAAGGTGTTTTTCCATAAGCTTATCAACAACTTTACCCGAAAGCTCCAAAGCTTCCTCATAGTTATCCTTGCCCACAGACTGAGCCGCCTTGTATATAGCGCCAGCTATTTTCTCAATATTGAAAGTTACAGTACGTCCGTCACGCTTTTTTATCTTGATTATCACAATACCGCCTCCGATTTTCCCGATTTATCCTTATATTTTTTATATTCTCACAACTCGCACCGCAAATCACAACATATTGTATAAAAAGCAGCGCTTAATACAAGTATATAGTATAAGTGACGCAAAGTCAAGGCGTTATACAACAAAATGTGACTTTGTTATTTGTATTAAATGCACAAAGCCACATTTTCGTCAGATATTGATTTTAGGCGTCAAGTAAAATGCTTTTAGCTGTAATGTAGTCGAACTTTACGATGTATAATACAAAATAGTTTAGTTCTTGATGCTGTAAAGTGAGCTAACTTGTCATCTCATGCGTCTTCGAATGTTGTTCCATGCCTCTTAAATGTCGTAAATAGGCGAATTCAGCAAGTACGTAAAGCACTTTAACTTGTCGAATTTTTAAATTTTGCACTATGCCGCTGAACTGCTCTCAGCACTCTCGTAAGTGTAATCGTGAGTAACTACAGAGCTGCCTGTTTCATTTTCAAGTACCTCTTCGAGAGTAGTATTCATCATGTAGGCACAGAAAGATATCAGCATTACAAAAAAACTCACTATCAACACAATATCCAATCTATAACCATTTTTCTTCTTTTTGTTATCGTTCATAAGATCTTCTCCAAAATATGATTTTAATACCATTATACTATATCCATCTGCCTTTTTCAAGCCAAAATGACAAAATCGCAGATATTTTTATACCATACACACTGCCATGTGATAGATGCACAAAAGACAATTTCTTTTATTGTTTAATTTTTGTTTTTACCCCTTGCAAAAAAGCCGCATATAGTGTATAATAAATATTATATTGCTTGACGTTCACTAGGCGACAAGCGCTTGTATTAACTAAGATACAGGCAATTTGATTTAACAGAAATGAGGCTTTTATATGTGCGGTTTTGTTGGATTTACAAATAAAATCAATGACGCTTCCATAGTTCTTGGAAAAATGATGGATAGAATAAAACATAGAGGTCCTGACTCTGACGGAAAATATGTTGACGAGCAGATCGCAATGGGTTTCCGCCGACTTTCGATCATCGACCTTTCAGATCAAGGTAGCCAGCCTATCTTCAATGAAGATAAGTCGTTGGTACTTACATTCAACGGTGAGATATACAACTACAAGGATCTCCGTGAGGAGCTTGTAGCGTCTGGTCACAAGTTCTATACACAGACCGACTCAGAGGTGCTTATCCACGGTTATGAGCAGTGGGGCGAGGATATGCTCGACAAGCTGAGAGGTATGTTTGCATTCGTTATCTTCAACAAGAATACAAATGAGGTTTTCGGTGCAAGAGATTTCTTCGGTATCAAGCCTCTTTATTACGCAAAAATGGGCGAAACTCTTATGTGGGGTTCTGAGATAAAGAGTTTTCTTGACCACCCTCATTTCAAGAAGGAACTTAACACAGACGTTCTTGAAACTTATCTCACATTCCAGTATTCTCCTACAACAGAAACTTTCTTCAAAAATGTTTACAAACTCCCTGCCGCTCACTGCTTTACATACAAGAACGGCGAGATGAACGTAAGAAGATATTGGGAAGTTAAATTCCACGCTGACAATGGCCCTGCTCTTGAAGATTGGGTGAATAGGATATCTGACACTTTCAAGAACTCTGTTGAGGTACACAAGTTTGCTGACGTTGAGGTAGGTTCTTTCCTTTCAAGCGGTGTTGACTCAAGCTATGTTGCCGCTGTTGCCAACGTTGACAAGACCTTTACTGTGGGCTTTGGCGAGGACGAGAAATACAACGAGATAGGCTATGCTAAGGAATTTTCAAAGTATATCCATAAGGAGAACTTCTCCAAGGTCATTTCTCCTGAGGAATACTGGAACAGCCTTTCAAAAATACAGTATCACATGGACGAACCTCTCGCAGACCCTGCGGCTGTGGCTCTGTTCTTCGTATGTCAAATAGCTTCTGAAAAGGTCAAGGCAGTGCTTTCAGGCGAGGGTGCAGACGAGATATTCGGCGGATACAACATCTATCACAACCCTGCTGATATGGCAAGCTACTTCAAGATACCAAGACCTATCAGAAAGGCTGTTGGTGCAGTTGCAGAAAAGCTGCCTCACAAGCACGGCATAAACTATCTTATAAGAGGCTCTAAGGACCTTGACGAGAGATTTATTGGTAACGCATACATCTTCTCTGAGAAAGAGCGCAAGGACATTCTGAGCATAAAAACAAACGCTCCTGACGCTATGGCTATCACAAAGCCGTTCTACGATAAGGTAAGAGATCAGGATCAGGTAACACAGATGCAGTACATTGACCTGCACCTTTGGATGACAGGTGATATTCTTCTTAAGGCGGATAAAATGAGCATGGCTCACTCCCTAGAGCTTCGTGTACCGTTCCTTGACAGAAAGGTAATGGAACTTGCAGAGCAGATACCTGTAAAGGACAGAGTTACTGAAACTGAAACGAAGTATGCAATGCGTCTTGCTGCACTTCAGGCTTGCCCTCCACAGACAGCTAAGAAAAAGAAGCTCGGCTTCCCTGTTCCTATCAGGGTATGGCTCAAAGAAGATAAGTATTATAACATAGTAAAGGATAAGTTTACTTCTCCTCAGTCGGCACAGTTCTTCCACACAGATAAGCTTGTACAGCTTCTTGACGATCACCGTGCAGGCAAGTATGACTATTCAAGAAAAATCTGGACAGTGTTCTCATTCCTTGTTTGGTATGATGTTTATTTCAGCGACAACGTATAATTACACAAATAGTAAAAGCGGTTACCTCCAGCGGGTTACCGCTTTTACTGTAAATTTTTTTATATAACTATCTTTTAGAAATACTTTTTTCTTTATGTAGTAGCATCAACATGTATATATTAGGATACAGCTAGTATAATATGGTACGGTCAATGTAAAATCATTGAAGATTAAAGGTAAAAAAGCAAAAATATTGTGTCTTAGCTATTGTAAATTTTAAAATAATATGTTATAATAAATCTTAAATAAATGAGAGGAACAGGGGGTATCATATGACAATGGCTACACTCAAAATAGTTTTCTGGGCTTTAGCTTTCGTGTTCTTTGTTGTATGCGAGGTCGCAACAGGAACGGCACTTGTGTCTATATGGCTTGCTATAGCAGCGCTTATTGCGATGTTTTGTGCTATAGCTAAGCTTTCTTTCCTTACACAGTGCATCGTATTCGTCGTAAGCTCAATCATACTTCTTTTGCTTACAAGACCTGTGGTCAAGAAGCTCCAGAACAAGCCAGTTGCAACAAATTACGAGCTTGATGTGGGAAAAACTGCAATAGTTATTGAGCCTATAGATAACTCTGTGAACAAAGGCAGGGTCACTCTTGAGGGCACGGATTGGGCAGCAAGAACTGAGGACGGCTCAAAGATCACAGAAGGCACACCAGTGAAGGTCGTGCGTATTGACGGTGCAAAGCTGATAGTTTCAGAAGAAAAGTAACAGCTTACATAAACTTATTTTTAGGAGGCATATAATGGAACCTGGAATTTATATCGTACTTGCTATCATCGTATTGCTTATAATCATTGTTATCAGCAACATCAAGATAGTACCGCAGGCATATGTATTTGTAGTTGAAAGACTTGGAGCTTTTCATGCGGCATGGGGAACGGGACTTCACGTAAAAGTACCTTTTATCGACCGAGTTGCAAAAAGAGTATCTATCAAGGAGCAGGTAGTTGACTTCAAGCCACAGTCAGTTATCACAAAGGATAACGTAACAATGCAGATAGACACTGTTGTGTTCTTCCAGATAACAAACGCAATGCAGTTCACATACGGCGTTGAGAGACCTATCTCAGCTATTGAAAATCTGACGGCAACAACACTCAGAAACATTGTTGGTGACCTTGATCTTGAGGCTACGCTCACTTCCCGTGACATTATCAACACAAGGATCACAGCAATTCTTGATGAAGCCACAGATAGGTGGGGCATCAAGGTGCAGAGAGTTGAGCTTAAGAATATTCTTCCGCCAAGAGAAATTCAGGACGCAATGGAAAAGCAGATGAAAGCTGACCGTGAAAGACGTGAAAAGGTCATTCAGGCAGAGGCTGAGAAGAAATCTCAGGTGCTTGTTGCAGAGGGTGAGAAAGAATCTAAGATACTCAGAGCACAGGCAGACAAGGAGTCACAGATACTTGCAGCCGAAGCTGAGAAGCAGTCTATGATACTTCGTGCAGACGCTGTCAAGGAGCAGAAGATACTTGAGGCAGAAGGTGAAGCGCAAGCTATCGACATGGTACAGAAGGCGATTGCCGAGAGTATCGTCAAGCTGAATGCTGCTAACCCTAACGAGCAGGTAATCCAGCTCAAGAGCCTTGAAGCATTTGCTAAGGCAGCAGACGGCAAGGCTACAAAGATTATTATAC
Source organism: Ruminococcus sp. RTP21204st1_B2_RTP21204_210225 (assembly GCF_040914135.1). NCBI lineage: Bacteria > Bacillati > Bacillota > Clostridia > Eubacteriales > Oscillospiraceae > Ruminococcus > Ruminococcus sp. RTP21204st1_B2_RTP21204_210225. Next base: position 17,348 of record NZ_JBCPGA010000039.1, read on the forward strand.
CAAGTGAGATACAGGGTATTGCAGGTCTTGCAACAGGACTTAAAGAAGTCATGACAGACGTTAAGAAGCCACAGTAAAACGCATATAGTTAATCCCCTCCAAGGCAAATGCTTTGGAGGGGATATTTTTTTTCATTTTCAAATAATAATTCAAAAGTTAGGCTTTCAGGTTACATCATTTACCTGTAAAAGCCGTAAATACAACTCGTACAAAGGCAGAAGAAGTTCTCCTACATCCATAGGACTAACAAACGCATGAACAGGGTATTCGCCTTTTAACAGTTTCATTAACTCATGTATATTTTTTAGTTTATATCGTATTTAGTTATAGTATCCTTATAAGCCATATACTGATATTCTCCTCTCAATTTAAACGCGTGACTTTCACTTCAGACAATTTAACGGTATCCGAAATTGCTTCAGAAACACCACCGGGAATTCAAAAAGAATTTGCTCCAGATTCATTGGTCTGAAATTACCAATTGTATAGAAACGACGCAGGAATACTTGCGTCCTTCAAGGAGTTTCTGTGCAAGATAACGGAAAATTGGCAAGTTAGACGTACACAAAGCCGTTAGGCGGTAGTTGTGCGGTGTCGCCCTAAAGATCTGAATTACAAATTGATTACCAAGGTCTTAAACTTTGAATTCGTTTAACAAAAGTTCCGTCGTCAGGTGAAAACACAAATCTGAATCCGTTGAAATCATTTACAATTAATTCACCATCAATATAATTAATCATTACATACGGCGAAATAAACTTATATTCCGGACATACCCTTTCTTTATTCTGAATTCGCCAGATAATATTTCCTTCCATATCAACAGCATATACGTTGTCGATTTCATCAGATTTTGCAGACGCATCCAGTTCATTTAATTGTACAATTATCCTATCATCAAATAAAACAAAAGAATAAATGTTATGTTCAAAATAAACGGCAGAGTTATTAAAATATAGATTATTCTGATTAATTTCTACTATAAAATCTTTATCTAAGTCTGATCTTTGAAAAGGCTTATTATTTTTTTCAATAATATTACCTACCATATCAACAGCATATAAATCTCCGATTTCTAGCTGTACAATTATCTTTTGTTTTAAAATTATTACAGACTTAACATTATAATCAAAGCAAACATCATAACTATTTATATGAATCCATTTTTCAGATATTATCATTCTTAATACCATACTATATTCCTCATTATGATAACAATCTTTCATTGTAAAACTCCTCTATTCTTATTGGAACTATTACCAATCACGCCCACTTTCATCTCTTCCCACTATATGCCCGTCATTAAGATCAAAAATGTATCTTCCGCCCCACCAATCATTTAACTGAAGAAGATTAGTTTCTTTCCTGACATACATACCAACATATGAGGTTAATTTTTTATTTTCATATTCCCTTGATAAGTATTTTCTGCTTTGAACACGCCAACCTATTGTTCCGTCAAAGTTTACCGAATAGACGTTATCATATTCATTTTTTATGCAACTATCCAGTAAGATCAATATTTGAGATTTTAAAATTAAAACTTGTTCAATTTTGTACGGAAAAGTTACTTTATTAGAATTAATGTAAAGAGTTTTTCCATTCGTTTCAACTATCGGTAACATAAAATCTTCTCCTTTTATAGTGGTCTGAAATTGCCAAATGAATTAAAATATTGACCCATTAAATCAAATTGTAATCCCCCTCCCAAACCCCATTCTGGAACTTCATTTGCTATACCAAAACGTACCTCTGTACCAGCCGGTAGTTCTACATCACAAATATGTGTTGGCTCATATGGTAATGCAAACTTATCTTTAATTTGCTTTGAAGACAATCCTTGAATCTCTTCATAGTTCATTACCCACTGGCCCTTTGCACTTGTTATGTTTTCAGTATACACTCTAACAAACGTGGTATCTTCAGTTAATTCGATAGTTGTTACATTAGTTCCCGGCTTATAAGAGGGATTTGTATATCCATTTTGTTTTAAAATTTCATTTACGTTTTCAGCTGAATTAAAATCAATTACATCAGAGCATGCCCAAGAAGGAATATCATCATATTTTGACATCAAAACAAAAAATTCATCACTCTGCTTTGAAGCAGTTTTTATGAACGATTCAGCTGCATAATCGTCAAGATTCTTAACCGCCCTTACAAGATCATCGCCGCCCCAAATGTTGCGACCGCCAGTATGGTTTGTTTTGCTATGTATGTCCTGATCTACAAAATGATCATATTAGTCAGGTGTATTTTAAATCATTATAAATAAGGTTCACCTGTCTTTTAGTAAAATCCCCCCTTAATTGATCTTGAAAATCATCTATCTCAAAAAAAGGAATACCGGTATAATCACTATTTTCAAACAGATCAGATTTAATTGTGTCATAAAAAAGCTTTTTATCCTCGGTTTTACATTTGACCGAAATTCCCCAAAAACCCTGACAACCCTCACAAGCAATCATAAACGCACGCTCATCATTTTTGCTTTTGTAAAAAATAAATTTCTCATCACCTTTAAAATAATGATTTGGAAAAGACTTGCGTTTTTCTTTTCTGTCAAAAACAAAACCCATGGTTTTACAAAGTGCATTCGTTATCGGTTCAACAAATTTCTCCGCAACTGCAAAAGAATAAGCAGACATATCTTCATATGGCTCTAAATAATCATTCATAAGTGCTATCCTTTCTATTATTTCCAATACACATTAACAACTATTCCGGGGTATGCTCTATTGAATTGTTTAATAACGCTTCGGCAGCTTGAGCAAGGTTCAAGTTCAGTAAATATATTTATAGCTCCAGTGAAGAAACTTTAGCCCAAGTAACTGTTCCAGCACCAAGCTTTCAAGTTAAGAAGAAACATACCCCGAAGCAAAGCGATAAGTATTTAGGTGTTATCGTCATCCGAATAAGATTTTTCTATTGTATTTAAAAAATATAAAATTTTCCGCCTTTACATTTACAAGCTTGAGGTAAAACTGATTTTAAATTTTCTATTCTTTCACTCATATATTTAAGATCTATTCCCGATAAATTCTCAGTAGCCCAAGCCCCTAATGCATTTAATTCTGACATAATAATATTTAAATCGCCCACATCAAAATCGCATCCATCTTTAAACAGTTTAACTTTGGATTCACATATTGCCTTAACCCAATAACGTTGATAGAAAACCTCAGATGATATATTTTCACTGAAAATAAGTTCAGTGTTTTTATCATTAATATCTCCACTATATCGATATAAACCAACAGACACTACTATCAACCTCCATAGACAGCTGAAAAATTATAATCTGGATAAAGAATTCTAAGTTGTTCCAGACAATCCTCAACGGCTATTCTCAATTCAGGTGTATCTGCATTAATTCTAAATACGTAACTCCTGACATCTTTTAACTCACTAGATAAAAAACTATATTCTTCACCATCAATATAAACGCTAAATTCATTCTGAGAAAGTGCCTTTATTCTATTCTCACCTTTTTTTAAGATTTGCTTATTTGCCCATTGAGTTTCAGTTTGTGGAACATCTGGATTTTCTATATATAATCCTCTCGCATTTTTATCTTCGTATATCACTTTCGTAGCAAAATCTATCTCATCAATTTCTGTATTAATAATGCCATGAATTTCAACCTCGTTAAAATTTATTCCACCTTTTTTATTGACAAGACTAATCAAATCATCTGTAAATCTATCACAATTTTCAAATAACTTGAAGAACTCTCTGTCTTGCTTAGAAGCAATCCCCATAAACCTTTCTAATGCCGCATCATCAAGCTTCGCCAAAGCCCCGACGAGATTATTCCCGCCCTTAACAGCAACTTTAACGCCATCATCACCATAGTCTCTTATCAAAGTTGCAACAGCGTCTTTATCCAAAATCTTATTTATCGCAACAATTGCTTCATCATCATACTTAGAAAGAATAGCAACAATATCAGAAGCTTGACCAGATTTGAATATTGAGTCAAGCAACTCAGGAGATATCTTTTTGGAAACCTCGTATCCGCATACCTTTGCAACCTCTTCTTTAGCGTATTGCTTTAAGAGATATCTCTGATATAATTCACATGAATACGTTAGCTATCGGCTCTAAAAATGCTCCGTCAGCAAGAAAAATTGTATGCGTTATGCAGTCCATTTTAGTTCGTGCAGCAAGTTGTTCTGCCGCAGCAGTGTTGCCGTCCATCGCTAATCTGTATAACTTTAAACTATCCAGCCAAAAATCAACAGCATGATAAATTATCGAAGTTGTGAGAGCAAAAATTTACAGTTTCACTTTAACTCCATAAATTTCATCATCTTCACCGATCAACAGCCAACAAAAATCACAAATGCAATACATATTCAGGCTACAAGGATGTCTATTGTTTAGGTAGAAAATAGAATTATTTTCATAAAAATAAACAAAATTATCCTTTTCATTTTCAATTTTAAAATACCTATGAGTATCATTGCATTCAATCATACTAAATAAGCAGTATTCATTTTTATCAATAAATAATGAATCAAACTGATTACTGTTTATCTTCATTGAATCAGAAACAAAAAATGATATATATTCAATAATATTAGTTCTACTGTTTACTGCTATATCTAATGGTGTATGCTTTCTTTGATGATCATAGTAAAAGGCATGATAAATAATATCACTAGGATCACTTCGACATGTTTTCTGAACTTTATACATTGTGAAATTATCTTTTTTACTTATACAGTCAATAATCAAATCATATTGAAAACTATATCGTTGTTGTATAAGATATAATTCATAATCATCTGAAATATATTTAATTTTCATATGATCACCTATCCTTCATAAAATGCATGGAAAACTACTCCTTCTTTAGTGTCAATTCCGAACACCCAACCGCCAAAGTTAAGATCTTCATATCTGCCTAAAGGTTTGCTTGCAAGTTCTCCCATTGCTTGATCTAAAGCAGATACATAACTTTCTAACATCAATTGACTTCTTAAATCAATTGAAAAACTTGTTTCACCAAATCGACCAACATACTCCCCCATATGTTCCGTAGCATTCGCATTAGTCCACACTACATTTGTTTCGGTATTAGGATTTATATAAAATTCTTTCAAATAATCATCGGGAATACGCAAATCCAGTTCTTTTTTAAGTTCATGAAAATATTTTTTCCATTGAATTGAAATTTTTTCCCACCAACCATCAATTGAGGTTTTAATAAGTATAGCCTCATTATTATCACCCCAATCATAACATATGCAGCATCCGCAAGCACCTTGACCATAATTAAAACGCATATCAAAATAGTCACAATACTTGAATCCCAAACTAAATTCTTCATGTCCATTGCCGTAAAAAGCGTCTATCAAATTAAAATTCGAAACTAAACTACCAAAATATTTTTTCATTTCAGTTTCCACTATTTTGGCTTTTATTTCTGCTCGATTTTCATTCATTATAAAAACCCCTTTGCTTTTAAAAATTTCTTGGGAATCTGCTTTTTTACATCTGTCGTTATACATTTTATCAAACTGTCACAAAGTTTATCAAAGCCAGTATTAAGCGATGACGAAAACATTATTTTCTTTTCACTGCGATTTGTTATGATAAAAAAATATAAGTTGTTATCTCTAATTTCAACCTCAAATGGATAATAATCATAAACGATTGAAGACATTTTATTGTCATAAAAAGAAACTGTATCTATTAATTCATTGTTATTGCCACATGCTCTTTGAGATAAAAATACATCTGCAATTTTATCTAGAAATTCATAGTTAGTAGGTTGCATACCAAAAATCTCCTTCCGAGAATAATTTTTATACCCATATTTATTTTTTTATACTCCCATTCATTCCACAATGATTTTCCTTTGAAATTTATATCGGTTGGGTCATGTGAAAAACGAATTGTTTTACCCGCTTGAACCTCCGTATACATCTATTTTTTGTCAATTACACTTTTTATAAGGTGCAATTTTCAAAATGCTGTCGATTTCTTTTTGACACCTTTCTTTAAAAAGCGGATCAATTTTTCCTAATAACTCAAGCTGCTTACTCCACAGCAATTTTCTAGGATCTTCCTTTTCGCTTCTGTTCTTTAATTCATATTTCGACGCTAATGAAAATGTTATACCTTCAAATAATGGATATAATATATCATTAATATCCAAGCTTCGATAATGTTTATTTTCTTTGCCCCTCTCCATTATAACATAATGATATTCATTATTTGAAATATATATTGTCCCCCCATCGCTAAAAACATTCCCCGTCGAAGAGAAAATCGGATACAATTTGGAATCATAGAGCAAACCAATCTTCTCTCCGTGTTTATAAATAAGCTTTCTAACTTCATTAATATTCATCATTTAATCCTATTCTCTATTCAACTTCAACGATATAGCCAAACTTTTTAAGTTCATCAACTAAATAAGTTGATAGATATTGTGTTCCTCCACCAACTTCGTCAAACCATGGCACTATTTCTCCAGATTTCACTTCAAAAGATACTAAAACCTTATACTTTGTATATGGTTCATTTTTCATATATGGAGGCAATGCTCTTTCACTATATGGTGTTCCCAACGGTGAAAAGTATTTACCAGTTCCATTGCTGCCATATCTGTCTATAATCATACCAGGCTCTAATGTTTTCGTTTCAAATATTCCGTCAACAAAGCCATTAATATTTGTATCTCCGTTTGTTCCCGGATAAATAGTAATACCTTTTTCTTGTTCAAAATATTTCGGATTATCATAAACAGATTTATGTCTTACATACAATTCGTAATCAGGCTGATAATCCCATTTGCTGATTTTATCTATGTCAGCCTTAGAACTTGCAACAAGCTCGTTTAAATAGCTTTCATCTAAAGATTTTAAATAATCATAAAAGCTATCTTTCTATTTAGAAGCAGTCTTTACAAACGATTTCGCTGTGCCATCGTCAAGGTTATTAATTAGCTTGACAAGATAATCGCCGCCCTTAACAGCAACTTTAAAGCCATCATCACCATAGTCTCTTATCAAAGCTGCAACAGCGTCTTTATCCAAAATCTTATTTATCGCAACAATTGCTTCATCATCATACTTAGAAAGAATAGCAACAATATCAGAAGCTTGACCGGATTTGAATATTGAGTCAAGCAACTCAGGAGATATCTCTGATAAAGTTCGCTTGACGCAATAACCTTATTATTTAACTCCCATACTGCTCCTGAAATACTTCCGATCAGCCTTTGAACAAACGGAATTCGCATAAATCCGTTAACTATCGGCTCTAAAAATGCTCCGCCAGCAAGAAAAATTGTATGCGTTATGCAGTCCATTTTAGTTCGTGCAGCAAGTTGTTCTGCCGCAGCAGTGTTGCCGTCCATTGCTAATCTGTACAACTCTTTGTTGGGAACATATCCAACCATTATAGTCGAAATGTATGCCATGGGTCCCGATATCACCTGCTGATAACCGTTATTAATACCGATTTTGAGCAGATCGGTGTCGACAATCTTGGAGTCGTAAATATTTTTAACTTGTTCTTTAATTGTACCACAAATATACGGCAATTTCAAGGGAATTTTTGATATATTCTTCTGAACGATCATCTTGCCGGTAACATTAACCGATATTTCTTCAGAAGACTGATCGTCAAACTTGCTTAAATACAAATAAAAGTCGGAAGAATCCTTGAAATCGGAAATATCAACATCGATATTCTGTTTTTCGATCTCGTCCGAAATACTCTCTACCTGCTTGTATTTCTTGAAGCTGATATCGAGTTCGTATTCCTTGCCGTCGATCTATCTCGCAGTATCCGACGCACTCAAAGCCGCCCGCTTTTTCAAGTTCCGAACGGAATCCGCCTATTCCTGCAAAGATATTAAAAGATTTTATCAGTACGAATCATCTCCTTCCCGATTTTTCCAATAAAAAACAGTCAAGCTTTTTTTCAAAACTTGACCGTCACATTGATATATTCATTTCTTCATCTTCTGTTGGCTCACTATCTTCACTTACGATATGGAAATCGTCCACGCCTGGGATCACTCCGAGCGTTCTGCCGTTATCAAAGACGCAATGCACAGTGCCGATATCATCCATATGTTCGATATTTTTTGTTGTGTAGGGTTTGACTTCCTTTTTGGTGAAAACTGGCGAAAAGCATCTACGGTTTTACACCTGAGATTTTTACCCTCAAAACGCAAAAAAAGCTCGTAAATACGAGCTTTTCGAGGTGTGCATCTATTTTATTGCACAAGTA
>NZ_JBCPGA010000003.1:0-162820 GCF_040914135.1 Ruminococcus sp. RTP21204st1_B2_RTP21204_210225
TTCTTATTATATCAAAATAAGCATAGCCTGTCACCACTGTAGTCAGCAGTTTGGACTATGCTAATATCATACCAAAGAGGGTGTGACCAATGGCTGAACAGCAGGTCTTTGCCACAAAGGGAAATCTTATACTTTATAAAAAGGCTCTGAAGCTTGCCGCATTGGGCTATGAGCTTCTGGACAGAAAAAGAAATATCCTTATAAGAGAGCTTATGAGCCTTGTTGACAAAGCAGGGGAGCTTAGAGGAAGCATTGAGGACACCTACAAGGAAGCCTACAGCGCACTCCAGCTTGCAAATATCTCCATGGGTCTTGTTACACCTTATGCAAATTGTATCCCTGTTGAAACAGGCGTTGAGATAAGCACAAGAAGCGTCATGGGCGTTGAGCTGCCAAAGGTCACCCTTAAAGAACGCCCTCTGAAAGTCACATACGGCTTTTCTCAGACCGATTCTCAGCTTGACAGAGCCTATCTTGCCTTTGAAAAGGTAAAACAGACCACAGCAGTCCTCGCAGAGGTGGAAAACAGTATCTACAGACTGTCCGTAGCCATAAAAAAGACACAGCGCAGAGCAAACGCCCTGCAAAACATAATCATTCCAAGAAATGAACACATAGTGAAATTCATTACTGACTCTCTTGAAGAAAAGGACAGAGAGGAGTTCTCACGAATGAAAGTAATAAAGGCGGCAAAGCTAAAGTCGGCACAGAAATAATAATTGTAGGGGCTGGCGCCCTCGACAGCCCGCTTTTCAACGTTGTTTTGTTTATTGTGGGGGCGGTCACTCTCCGTGACGGGCATTTCACGCCATAATTTTATTAATGCAACACCCTTGTACTGCACAAATAAATTGTAGGGGCGACCTGAGGTCGCACGTCTGGTCGCCAGCTTGCAGCATTATAAAAACATGAAAGGAAAGATAAAAAATGGAATATATCAAAAAAGTATTCAGAAGCTATTGGATATTGTCCATATTCTGCGTAGTGCTGGGCATTGCGCTCATAATCGACCCTAATTTCTTCACCGCCGCCATAGGCTATGTTATTGGTGGACTTTTCACCGCATTCGGTGCAGTGGAGCTTATAAGATACTTCGCCATGGGCAGAGACGACCAGAGCTATTCTTCAAGCCTTGTGAGAGGGATCATCCTCGCTGCCATAGGCATTTTCATTATCATAAGACCTGATTTTATCCCGAAAGTCATTGCCGTTGTCTGCGGACTTTATATGCTCATAAGCGGCATCGTGAACATTCAGGACTCCCTTAACCTTAGACGTGCAGGTGTAGAAAGCTGGAACGTAAGCTGTATCTCAGCCGCTGTTACCACTCTCGTTGGTATACTTCTCCTCTTTGACCCTCTTATTTTAGGGGAAACCGCAATGATAGTCCTTGGTATCGCTCTGCTCGTTTCAGGTGTGACGAATATCTTCGGCTGTTTTACCGCAGGCTCAAAGCTCAAAAAGGTAAATAAGCTTATGAAAAAAGAGCTCAAAGACAGACCTGATAAGGATCATTATATAGATATTTAGGATATTATCGCAGGGGCGACCTAGGGTCGCCCACTTTTTTTCACTATTTTAGCAGTTTGATGTATTTCTTTACAAAAATATGTGCATTTTATTGACATGAGATGTGATTTCACAAGTTTCAACAAATATTTTTGCGTTGATTTGTAAAAGTCTATAAAAATTAAAAAAAGCCTTGACAAATGAGGTCAAAAGGTATATACTCATAACTGTAAACAGCAAAGGCGCTGTGAACCACTTAGGTTCGCAGTGTCTTTTTTTATTTTTCTTAGACTATAATTTATAATAGGAGGAATTCAATATGGCAAACGTTCCTGAATATTTCGGCTCAGACGTATTCAATGAATCAGTGATGAAAGAAAGACTTCCAAAGGCTACATACAAGGCTTTGAAGAAGACTATCGACAACGGCGATCCACTTGATATCGAGGTTGCAAACATCGTTGCTAATGCAATGAAGGATTGGGCAGTTGAAAAGGGCTGCACACATTACACTCACTGGTTCCAGCCAATGACAGGTCTTACAGCAGAAAAGCTCGACAGCTTTATCTCACCAACTGAGGACGGTCACGTTATCATGGAGTTCTCAGGCAAGGAGCTTGTTAAGGGCGAACCTGACGCTTCTTCTTTCCCTTCAGGCGGATTGAGAGCAACATTCGAGGCAAGAGGCTATACAGCTTGGGACCCAACTTCATATGCATTCATTAAGGAAAAAGCACTTTGTATTCCTACTGCTTTCTGTTCATATAATGGCGAAGCACTTGATAAGAAAACTCCGCTTCTCCGTTCAATGGAAGCTATCAATAAGTCAGCTCTCAGAATTCTGAAGTTGTTCGGCTCAGACGCAACAAGAGTTACAGCAAACGTTGGTCCTGAGCAGGAATACTTCCTTGTAGACAGAGAGATGTATGCAAAGAGAGAGGATCTTATCCTTGCAGGCAGATCGCTTTACGGCGCACCTGCTCCAAAGGGTCAGGAACTTGAAGATCACTATTTTGGTACTATCAAGACAAGAGTTCAGGCTTACATGAAAGATCTTGACGAGCAGCTCTGGAAACTTGGTATCTACGCTAAAACAAAGCATAACGAGGTTGCGCCTGCTCAGCACGAGCTTGCTCCTATCTATGGCACAACAAATATCGCCACCGACCACAACCAGCTCACAATGGAGATCATGAAGAGAACAGCTAGAAAGCACGGCTTCAAGTGCCTGCTTCATGAGAAGCCATTCGCTGGCATCAACGGTTCCGGTAAGCATAACAACTGGTCTATCTCAACAAACACAGGTGTAAACCTCCTTGATCCTGGTAAAACACCTGCCGAGAATGCTCAGTTCCTCCTGTTCCTTACAGCAGTTATCAAGGCTGTAAATGATTATCAGGATATCCTGAGAGCTTCAGTTGCTTCTGCTGGTAACGACCATAGACTTGGCGCTAACGAAGCTCCTCCGGCTATTATTTCTATCTTCCTTGGCGACGAGCTTACAGGCGTTCTCGATGCTATCGTAAACGGCGTTAAGTATGAGGACAAGAGAGTTGAGATGGAGATCGGTGTTGACGTTCTGCCACACTTCCCTAAGGATACAACAGATCGTAACAGAACTTCACCATTTGCATTCACAGGCAATAAGTTTGAGTTCAGAATGCCTGGTTCAAAGCTTTCAGTAGCAGGTCCTAACACAGTTCTTAACACTATCGTTGCTGACGTTCTCGATCAGTTTGCTGACGAGCTTGAAAAGGCTGACAACTTCCAGGACGCTCTTGACGATCTTATCAAGAGAACTATCAAGGAAAATCAGAACATCATCTTCAACGGCAATGGTTATTCAGACGAGTGGCCTGTTGAAGCTGAAAAGAGAGGACTTCTTAACCTTAAGTCAACTCCTGAAGCTGTTCCTGCATTCCTTGCACAAAAGAATGTTGACGTATTCTCTAAGTACGGTGTTTATACAGAAGCTGAGCTTCAGTCAAGAGTTGAGATCCTCCTCGACGAGTATTGCAAGACGCTCAATATCGAGGCTCTTACAATGATCGACATGGCTAAGAAGGAGATCCTTCCTGCTGCAGCTAAGTATATCAAGGATATCGCAAAGACTGCTGAGCTTGCAAAGAGCTGCGGTGCTGAAACTGTATTTGAGGAAGAGACCGTTAAGGAAATTTCAGCTCTCGTAACTGAGATGTACAAGGCACTTGGCACACTGGAAGCTGATGTACAGAAAGTACACGCTATCGAGGACACACAGGAAATGGCAAACTTCTTCCACGATACTATCTTTGCAGATATGGGCGCTCTCAGAGTTCCGGCTGATAAGATCGAAACACTGGTAGGCAAGGAGTACTGGCCTTATCCAACATACAGCGACCTGCTGTTCTACGTTAAGTAAGGGACAATTCAAATTTTCAATATAACACGGACTTTATAACAAACTAACCACAGATCTACTATTTTGTTCCCCTACAGCTACAATAATATACGGAATGCACAATGAAGTGTATGACAGACCGAGCCGAATGGCTTTGGTCGTCATACACTTTTTTGTATTTTAGGAGGAAAAAGATATGACAAACACTGTAACAGTATTGGCTGAAAGCACAGGCTTCAGTGCCGTCAATACTATATGGGTACTGTTGGGAGCTGCACTTGTATTCTTTATGCAGGCAGGCTTCGCAATGGTTGAAACGGGCTTCACCCGTGCGAAAAACGCAGGTAACATAATCATGAAAAACCTGATGGACTTCTGTATCGGAACTCCGCTGTTTTGGCTCTTTGGTTTCGGTATAATGTTTGGCGACGGAAAGTTTATCGGAGCTTATAAGGGAATAGCTGATTCTACATATGCCTCAGCTGCTCCAGACGGAGTGCCTTTCTTTGCTTTCCTTATCTTCCAGACAGTTTTCTGTGCAACAGCAGCAACTATCGTTTCTGGAGCTATGGCAGAAAGAACAAAGTTCATTTCTTATTGTATCTATTCAGCAATTATAAGCCTTCTGGTCTATCCTATCGAGGCTCACTGGATCTGGGGCGGCGGCTGGCTTGCAGACCTCGGCTTCCATGATTTCGCAGGTTCAACTTGCGTACATATGGCAGGCGGCGTTGCAGCATTCGTTGGCGCAGCTATCCTTGGTCCTCGTATCGGTAAGTATGACAAGAACGGCAAGGCAAAGGCTATCCCAGGTCACTCGCTTACACTTGGCGCACTTGGCTGCTTTATCCTTTGGTTCTGCTGGTTCGGTTTCAATGGTGCTTCAACAACTTCAATGGAAGGCGATGCTATCCCGCTTGCAGGTAAAGTTTTCGTAACAACAAACCTTGCAGCAGCAGTTGCAACTATCACAACAATGATTTTTACTTGGATCAAGTATAAGAAGCCTGATGTTTCAATGACACTTAACGCTTCACTTGCAGGTCTGGTAGCTATCACAGCTCCATGCGACACAGTTTCACCAGTATCAGCAGCTATAATCGGTATCGTTGCAGGTATCCTCGTAGTTGTAGGTGTAGAGTTTATAGATCAGGTACTCAAGATAGATGACCCAGTTGGTGCTTGTGGAGTTCATATGCTCAACGGTATGTGGGGTACTATCGCAGTGGGTCTTTTCTCAGACGGTACTTGCGGTGAAAAGGGACTCTTCACAGGCGGTGGAGCACATCTCCTTGGTATCCAGCTTCTCGGTATGGTATCAGTTATCGCTTGGGTAGCTATCACAATGACTATCGTATTCCAGATCATCAAGCACACGATCGGTCTTAGAGCTTCCGAGCAGGAAGAGATCCTTGGTCTTGACGTTACAGAGCATGGTCTTGTATCTTCTTACGCTGACTTCGCACCAGCAATGTCACAGGCAATGCTCAGCTATACAAAGGACGACGCAAAGAGCGTTGTAAAGGTAGACAAGTCAACAGAGCCTGTAGTTCCTGTTGAGAAGGCCATCAAGGTAGAATCTTATGCAACAGACACACCGTCTGCTGACGGCACACCTAAGATGACAAAGGTCGCTATCATCTGCAAGCAGCAGAAACTCAACGATCTTATCACAGCTTTGGAGGACATCGACGTAACAGGTGTTACAGTAACGAACGTTCTTGGCTGCGGAATGCAAAAAGGACAGCCTGAGTATTACCGTGGTGCAGTTGTTGAAACAAATCTGCTGCCAAAGGTAAAGGTCGAGGTCGTTATTTGCAAGGTACCAACAAGAGCAGTTATTGATGCTGCAAAGGCAGCCCTTTATACAGGTCATATCGGAGACGGAAAGATCTTTGTATACAACATTGAGAACGTAGTAAAGATCAGAACGAATGAAGAGGGTTATGACGCACTTCAGGACGATTAAGCCTTAAAGATGACGGGTGACTACCCAATAAAATTGCCCCCATCCCACTTATAAATTATAGCTTGGAACCCGTGGTCGAGTAATTCGGCTGCGGGTTTCAAGTTTCTATGAGGGGGAGTATAAGTGAGGAATGAGGAGTGAGGAGTGAGGAATGGGCAAAGCCGACCAGAGTAAAGAACAAGCACAAAGTAAAAGTCAGCATCGAGCGTAGCGATTTTGCGGCGGAAGAACTTGCCCGAATAAGATGTAGTGGAGAGTTTTTGCGGTTATCGGACAATGTTGTCATCGTGGCTTGTTACTTCGAGGGGCGAACGGTGTTCGCCCCTACATATACATTGTGCGGTCATTAGGATTTGTGCAATAAAACAAAAACAGGACAGCCCTCATGAGCTGTCCTGTTTGCGTTAATGCGAATTATTCTTCTATTTCTGTGGTCTTGATGTGAAGCTCTTCAAGCTGCTTCTCGTCTACTGTGGACGGACAAGCACTCATAAGCTCGCTGGCGTTCTGTACCTTTGGGAACGCTATTACATCTCTAAGGCTGTCGGCATTGCAGATTATCATGGAAAGTCTGTCAAGTCCTATGCCCATGCCGCCATGCGGTGGTGCGGCATAACGATAGGCGTCTACGAGGAAGCCGAACTTTGCTTCTATCTCTTCGTCCGTCATGCCCAGTGCTTCAAACATTTTCTGCTGAAGCTCAAAGTCTGTTATTCTCATTGAGCCTGATGAAAGCTCTGTGCCGTTGAGGACAAGATCCCATGCCTTTGCACGGACGTTTGCAGGGTCGGTGTCAAGATAGTCAAGGCACTCCTCCATTGGCATTGTGAATGGGTGGTGCGCTGCTACCCATGTGTCGTTCTCGTCGTCATACTCAAAGAAAGGCATTTCTGTTATCCATACAAAATTGAACTTGCCCTCTGGGATAACGCCAAGACGCTTTCCGCAGATAAGTCTGAGTGCGCCCAAAGTTGGAAGAACTACCTTGTTCTTGTCTGCACAGATAAGAACGAGGTCGCCCTTTTCTGCTCCAACGGCTGCGTTTATCTTTTCAAGATCGCCCTCGCCAAGAAACTTCTTGAATGAGCAGTTTGGCTCGTCTGCCCAGCGGATATATGCAAGACCCTTTGCACCTATGCCCTTTGCGTGCTCAACAAGCTTGTCGATCTCTTTTCTTGTGTATGTTGCCGCACCGCCCTTGACGTTTATTGCACGAACTGAGCCGCCTGCCTCGATAGCTGACTTGAATACCACAAAGTCGATATCCCTAACGGCGTCTGTGATATCCTGTATCTCCATGCCGAAACGTGTATCAGGCTTGTCAGAGCCATAACGGCTCATAGCGTCTGCAAATGTCAGTCTTGGCAGTGGGAGCGTTACCTCTACACCGAGTATCTCCTTGAAAAGCTTTTCGATATAGCCCTCAATACAAGCCTGGATATCCTCCTGATCGACAAAGGACATCTCAAGGTCTATCTGTGTGAACTCAGGCTGTCTGTCAGCTCTCAGGTCCTCGTCACGGAAACATCTCGCAAGCTGGATATACCTGTCATAACCTGATATCATAAGGAGCTGCTTGTATATCTGCGGTGACTGTGGAAGTGCATAGAACTTGCCTGCGTGAACTCTTGAAGGAACGAGGTAATCTCTTGCGCCCTCAGGGGTGGACTTCATCATCATAGGTGTTTCTATTTCAAGGAAACCATTGTCATAGAAATACTCTCTTGTTATCTGAGCGATCTTATGACGGGTGATGATATTCTTCTGAAGCTTTGGATTTCTAAGGTCAAGGTAGCGGTATTTGAGCTTCAGCTCATCGTTTACCTTATCTGAGTTTGTTACCTCAAATGGCGTTGTTTCAGCCTTTGAGAGAATTCTCAGGTCTGTTACGGCAACTTCTATCTTGCCTGTTTTTAGCTTTTCGTTTACGCTCTCACGAGGACGTACCATACCCTTTGCCATGAGGACATACTCGCCTTTTACAAGCTGAGCCTTTTCAAAAACGGCTCTGTCTGTTTCATCATTGAATGCAAGCTGTACAAGTCCAGTTCTGTCACGGAGATTGATGAAGATAAGGTTGCCCATATCTCTTACTCTGTCGGCAAAGCCGCATACAACGACTTCCTGCTCTGTTTCAGGCACTTCGCCGCAGTAATGGGTCCTGCGTAAGCCCTTCATTGTATCAAGTTTCATTTTACATTACTTCCTTTTCTTTGGGTTTATATTGATAAAAAAATTATTCGTCGCTTTCGTCTGTTTTGCTGACAGCAGGCGGGAAGCTGTCGAGATAGGCTCTGACGAACTTCTTCTTGTTGTCCCAGAACATGAGGAACAATCCCACGAGCCATATTGCGGCAAAGCATACTGCGCCTGTTTTCTCTTCCAGTGCCACAAGCATAAGGGTGAGGAAAAGCACAATCACCGTCCATATGACGCCCACAACATAGGCATAGATAGGCTTTCTGAACTTGCCGTATATCCTAGAGCCGTTGGGGGTCTTTTCTACCTTGCCATAAAAGCCTGTTGAGCCTCCGTCACGCTTTTTGGCAGTGTGGTGGAATATCTGAAAGCTTTCGGTGCCTGTGCGGTAGCCATAAAAAATGGTATCGTCACGGTGGTTTTTCATGAACTTGCTTTGGGAGAGAATGTTTATGGTTGGTCTATGCTCTATAAGGTCACCGTCAAGCTTTCTGAGAACTCTTTTGGGCGAAAGTGAGGTCTCTACCTCATAGGTCACGGGTCTTATTGCAAGCATTATTTATCTTCCTTTTTATCGGGATAATCAGCAGGGTCAAAGACCTTGTCGTTTATCTTTATCTGTCCGCCTGTGTGGGTGTTGCAGAGCATACCATAGATAGTGCCGCATTTTGTACACCTGAACTGGTGGAAAAGCTTTTCGGCATACCACTTGTTGTCGTTATCCATTATCTTATCAAGTGGGCAGGTCTGATAGGTCATTTCAACTTCCCCTGCCAGCAGCATTCTTGCAAGAGAACCTATGCAGAGCATATATTCCTGCGGAGTGTGTATTTCTACCAAAGGTATTTTCTCGCACTGTTCACATCTCATTGCTTAGTTCTCCTTTCCGATAAATTTCTCTATATCAGCGTCGATATCCTTGAACATATCTGCCATAAGTGCGTTTGAAAAGTTCTCGGCAATGGTGTTGTCAAGCCTGATATCTGTCTGCTCGCCTGTTGCCATGTTTTTGAGCTTTGCAACGCCTGATTCTATCTCGTTGTCGCCAAGCACCATAACGAACTTTGCACCTGTTTTGTTTGCATACTTCATCTGAGCGTTAAGTCCTTTGCCTATAAGGTCATATTCTACGAAACAGCCCTCTTCTCTAAGCTCGGAGGCTATGCCCATTGCCTTTTTAAGGGCGTCCTCGCCCATTGGTACGATATAAAGGTCGCAGGTCTTTGGCTCCATATAGTCGCAGCCCTGAGCGTCCATTACCATGAGAAGTCTTTCAAGTCCCAGACCAAAACCGAGGGCAGGGGTAGGCTTGCCGCCAAGCTGCTCGATAAGTCCGTCATAACGTCCGCCACCGCAGACTGTACCCTGTGCGCCTATCTCATCGGTGATGAACTCGAAAACTGTTCTTGTATAGTAGTCAAGACCTCTTACTATCTTAGGGTTGATGTCAAAGTCGATGCCCATTACGGAGAGGTACTCCTGAAGCTTCTCAAAGTGTTCTTTGCAATCATCGCAGAGATAATCGAGGATAACAGGGGCGTCCTTGCCAAGCTCCTGACAGTGTTTGATTTTACAATCAAGTATTCTCATTGGATTTTTGTCAAGTCTGTCCCGACAGGTCTCGCAAAGCTGGTCTTTTCTTGCGGCAAAATACTCTTTCAGAGCCTTGCGATACTCTGCACGGCAGGTTGGACAGCCTATAGAGTTGATGTTGAGCTTGATGTTTCTGAGCCCTGCTCTGTCAAGAACGCTTTTTGCAAGTGAAATTACCTCTGCGTCTGCTCTTGGGCTTTCAGAGCCGACCATTTCACAGCCGAACTGGTGGAACTCTCTGAGTCTGCCTTTCTGTGTGTTCTCGTGTCTGAAACATGAGAGGATATAATAGACCTTCTGCGGCAGACCCTCGTTCATAATACCGTTTTCAAGAACTGCTCTCATTGCGCCTGATGTTACCTCCGGGCGGAGTGTGAACTTTGAGTCGCCTGCTGCGGAAACTGAATACATCTCTTTCTGAACAACGTCTGTTGTTTCGCCAACAGAACGCACGAACAGACCTGTTTCCTCAAAAGTTGGTACTCTTATTTCTTTGAAGCCGTATATTTCGGCAGCTTCGGAAACTATCTTCTCTACAGTGTGCCACTTATAGACCTTTGAGGGAACGATGTCTTCTGTGCCTTTTGGCTTTTTAACTATCAATGCCATATAATAACGATCCTTTCTGTATTTTGTCTTGAACTTTTGAATACCGATATCGTTTAAATAGCTGTGATATCGGGACGTTGTTAATAAACGGGCGAACACTGTTCACCACTACATTAAAGAGCCTTGATGCTGTTAATTACAACGTTTCAAATTTCAAAATCGTCAATAAAACCTTTTTTTATATAATAACCGAATTTAAGGCATTCGTCAAGTGCTGTTGTGCTGCCTTTTTCGGTCATTGACCAATTATTTCGCTGTGTACTGCCACGGCTGGCAGGGCAGGGGATAATTTTCTGTGTGAAAAAATGCTCCGCAAGCTTTTTTGCGCGGCGCATATGATATGCGGTAGTGACTATAATAATGCTTTTGCAGTTTGGAAAATGCTTTTTTACAAGCTCGGCTGCGTTTTGCAGATTTTCCACGGTACTGAGCGACTGTGTTTCCGTGAGTATCGCACTGCGTGGTATGCCGCATTTTTCGGCAGCTATGAGCATAGCTTTATACTCAGCCATTTCCCCCAGCGAGGTTTTCTGCACTTTTCCGCCGCAGAAAACGAGTTTGGGGGCTTTCCCCTTATGAAAAAGCTTTGCCGCAAGGGGAACACGATAGTCGCAGGCTTTGCGGCTTCCCAGAACTATTATAACGTCGGCAGTTTCGCCTTTATAGTCAAGACCCTCGAAAAGAAGCTTGTCTACTATTTCGGGGGTGATGTTTTCTTTTGTTAGCTGGCTGGCTTTCATTGTTATACCGCCTTTGCTTTTTGGTGTGCTGAGATAAGGTATTCGAGAGTAAGTGAGGAGCGAAAAAGCGGGACGTTGCATTTCTGTGAAGCAGAAATTGAGCCGCTCCCCTACGGGTGGTGGATAAAAAAATAAAGCCGTCCCCTAGTAAGGGACGACTTTTACCGTGATACCACCCTAATTATCCGAACATCTTCGTGCCGGATCACTCTAACGCTTTAACGCAGCTATACGTCCGTTCTTGAACAAACGGAAGCTCCAAGGTGTCCTTCTTCCTGCCCTTTGTGTGAACCCTCTCACCAACGGCTCTCGCTGAAACATAAGAACGGAATACTCTCCCTTTCATCGCTTTTGTATATGAAATTTCAATTATATCTTTGTAGGATTAACGATATCTCTCCAGTCAAGATCGCCTCGCTCAAGTGCGTGGATAAGCGCTTCGGCAGTGGCAATGTTTGTGGCTACCGGAATGTTGTGTACATCGCAAAGTCTGAGGAGATTCATATCATTAGGTTCGTGTGGCTTCACTGAGATAGGATCTCTGAAAAACAGAAGCAGGTCTATCTCGTTGCAGGATATTCTCGCTGCGATCTGCTGGTCGCCGCCCTGTGAGCCACTGAGATAACGCTGAACGTTAAGGCCTGTTGCTTCGGCTACCATTTTTCCCGTAGTACCTGTGGCACAAAGATTGTGCTTGCTGAGTACACCGCAATAGGCGATACAGAACTGTACCATGAGTTCCTTTTTTGTGTCATGAGCAATAAGTGCAATATTCAATGGAAACCCCCCGTTTATATATTGGTATATTAATGAACAAATAAGTTTCGTGATATAAAACAGCCGCACTATGCGCAGATATCCTCACGCACACGGCTGATAATATACTCAGACCTTGATGGAGAGGGGTATATGCTCGCCCTTTATTCTTCTTGAAATAGCAGAGAATGCAAGGAAGCCCATAGAGCTTGATGAAAGCGGCGCACCCTTTCCTGTTGCAAGAGGGATAGCACTGTCCTCAGGGATAACACCCAGAAGCTGAACGCCGACTGTGTCGATGATAGCGTCAAGGTCGTCCATTTCGTCAAACTCGAATATTCTCTTGTTTGCCTTGTTGATAACAAGTCTTTGCTTCTGATTTCCTCTCTTATAGAACTCATCTGACATCATTCTCGCATCTCTTACGCATACAGGATCAGGAGTTGTAACTATAAGTATAAGGTCGGAATTAGTAACTATATCAAATACAGAACCGTTGATACCTGCAGAGGTGTCAATGATTATGTATTCAAAATACTTTCTCATTTCCTGTGTGATCTTTTCGATATCCTCAGCCTTGAGCTGAACGAACGGGTCGGACGGAGCACAGAGAACGCTCAGGTTTGAAGCAAGCTTAACAGTTGTTGTTGCCTTGTATACGTCGCAAGTACCCTCAAGAACGTCACCTAGATCGTATGTAATATTACCCTGCATACCAAGCATGATATCCATACATCTCAGACCAAAGTCAAGCTCAATTATAAGTGTACGGTTTCCCTGCTTGGCAAGGGCATAACCGAGACAGGCGCTTATAGAAGATTTGCCTGTTCCGCCTTTACCGGAAGTAACTGCAATAATTTTTGACATAAAACTCATTGCTCCTTTCATATATCAATCCTGCGGCTGACCGCAGAACGCATCAGCAATAATAGCTTGCCCCTTCACAGCCGTGAAAAGGCAGATTTAAGAAAACGTTTCAGTACCCTCCGCAGGCAATGCGGAGAAGCATAGCGTTACCTAATAATATTGTACCACATATTTTGAAATTGTCAAAGACATTTGTACAAAAAAATACAAAATCGTTAATTCACATTAATTTTCACTTTTATTTTTGTCAATTTTGCACAATGCCATATCAGCGCTACAGAGTTTGTAATAATAAATCATAGCAAACCGATAAAAATATTATACAATAAGATTATTAATGCTATAAAAATTATTTTTGAAAATTATATAACAAAATAAAAAATCGGACAGGTAGTTATAATTTTTGGAACAATACATATAAATGTACAAACTTTGAAAACAGAAAGCGAGGAAAAGGGTATGTTTATCAAGACAATAAAAGTAAAAAAGCCAACATTTGCGGTGATTGGGGCGGTTCTGGCGGCGTTGGCACTGTTGGCGGTGATAATAGTGACAGTGGTGAGGATATCGTCGCCTGCGGTGTACGAGATGAAAAGCGAAGCGCAAAGACAAGCGTTTTTGAAAGAAATGGGCTGGGAGGTGTCTGACGAATACGATGAATGCAAGGCGGTGACCATACCGAAAGAATTCAATGAGGTGTATGAAAAGTATAATAAGCTTCAGAAGCAGCAGGGCTTTGACTTGGAGGACTATAAAGGGAAAACCGCTGAGGTGTATACATATGCTGTGAAGAATTATGGGAATAAGAAGCAGGAGGTCAGGGCTAATCTTATCGTCTGTGAGGGACAGCTTGTGGGAGGAGATGTATGCTCAGCGGAGCTGGACGGATTTATGCAGGGGCTGAGGAAAAAGTAGACGACTGAGCGTGAAACGTCGGCATTATGAACAAGGGTAAACTAATGCTTCATAGGTCGAAAAAAACCGATACAAATAGTAATAAAACGCCTGTGGAGCATATCTGCAGGCGTTTGCTTTTGGTCAAGTTTTTTCGCATATTTGACTTTTGGCGGTATCGTATGCTATAATCTTTATAAGAAAATTGTCAGAAAGGCTTTTGCTATGAGACTTGATAAATTTGTTTCTTCACAGCGTAATGATATTTCCCGAAGCATGGTGAGAGAGCTTTGCAGAAAAGGTCAGGTGACTGTAAACGGAAAGGTCGCCAAGGCGGCTGATGCTAAGGTCAGCGAAAACGATATTGTTGCCGTAAAGGGCGTGGAGATATGCTATAAAAAGTTTGTCTACATAATGATGAACAAGCCGCAGGGTGTGGTTTGCTCCACTCGTGACGGAGAGTCGAAAACTGTCCTTGAGCTAGTACCTCCTGAGATGTTCAGGGAGGGACTTTTCCCTGCGGGCAGGCTCGATAAGGATACTGAGGGCTTTGTGCTTCTCACTGATGACGGAGCTCTCGCCCACAGAATGTTGTCCCCTAAGACCCATGTTCCGAAAACCTATTTCGTCAGACTTCGTGACCCTTGGCAGGAAAATTATGCTCAGGCATTCGCTGAGGGCATGACTATCGACGGCGGGGAGAAATGTCTGCCTGCGGAATTTTCCGCAAGTGTGAACTGTCCCGATGAATGTACTGTTGTGCTTCATGAGGGTAAGTATCATCAGGTCAAGAGAATGTTTGAAAAGCTGGGAAATAAAGTTGTTTTTCTTAAGCGGATAAAGATCGGAGAACTGCCTTTAGATCCGGACCTGCCTCTTGGAAGCTGTTTAGAAATAATGCACAAAGATGTTGAAAGATTATTGACAGCGAAATCGTTTAAATGTAAGTAATTACCTATTCTATGTGAATTTTCGTCAATATTCATAATGAGATATAATAAAGTTTAGTAAAAAAAACTCTTGCGGGTATGTTAAAAATTTGTTATGATAAAAGCATAGCTAATTAGGATATTAGTAAAATTCAAATAGGGAGGTCCTTTTTTAATGGCAAGTGTATCATTAAGGGAAATTTATAAGAAGTATGCAGGCGGCGTTATCGCTGTTTCAGACTTCAACATTGAGATCAAGGATAAGGAGTTTATCATCCTCGTAGGTCCTTCTGGTTGTGGTAAGTCTACAACACTTAGAATGATCGCAGGTCTTGAAGAGATCAGTGAAGGTGAGCTTTACATCGGCGACAGACTTGTAAACGACATCGCTCCTAAGGATAGAGATATCGCAATGGTATTCCAGAACTACGCTCTGTATCCTCACATGACAGTATTTGAGAACATGGCATTCGGTCTGAAGCTCAGAAAGGTACCAAAGGACGAGATCGCAAGAAAGGTAGAGGAAGCAGCAAGAATACTTGACATCGCTCACCTTCTTGACAGAAAGCCAAAGGCTCTCTCCGGTGGTCAGAGACAGCGTGTAGCCCTCGGTAGAGCTATCGTTCGTGAGCCACAGGTATTCCTTCTTGACGAGCCTCTTTCAAACCTCGATGCTAAACTGAGAGCACAGATGAGAACTGAGATCTCTAAGCTCCATAAGAAGCTCGGTACTACATTCATCTATGTAACTCATGACCAGACAGAGGCTATGACAATGGGTGACCGTATCGTAGTTATGAAGGACGGTTACATTCAGCAGATCGACACACCAACAAATCTTTACAACGATCCAGTAAACCAGTTCGTTGCAGGATTCATTGGTTCACCACAGATGAACTTCATCGACGCTAAGCTTCTCAAGGTAGACGGCAAGTATGTTGTTGAGTTCGGTTCTGAGGATACAAAGACAACAAGAGGCGTTAAGTATCAGGTAACAGTTCCAGAGTCTAAGGTAGATCCTGAAGTTCTTGAGCCACTGGTTGATCAGGAAGTTGTTCTTGGCGTTCGTCCAGAGTGTATCCACGATGAGCCTGCATTCCTCGCTCAGGCTACAACAGGCGTTATCAACACAACTGTTGAAGTAACTGAAATGATGGGTGCTGAAACATATCTGTACCTCAACTGCGAGGGTATCCAGCTCACAGCTAGAGTTTCACCTCGTTCTGACGTTCGTCCACAGGATGAGCTTAAGGTCGCTATCGATCCTAACAGAATCCATATCTTCGATAAGGAAACTGAGAAGGCAGTTCTTAACTAATAAGAATTTTTATCATATTGATATAACCAAAAAGTACGGCTTTGTCCGTACTTTTTGTGTTATATGCGGTGTGAAACCGATTTCGTTATCATAGATTAGAAAGGTACAAATAATGGATACAAAAAAATTGTTGGCAGTGCTTGTGAGTGTTGCTATGTGCGGAGCGGCTTTTGCAGGCTGCGGAAATAATGCGGACAGCTCAAAGGCTGAAAGCAAAGCGGAGTCTTCAAGCTCGCAGGTCGAAAAAATGCCTGAAACTGACGAGGAGTGGACGCAGGCTATGTATGACAAGGCTATGGTGTCATACGGCAACACTTCTATGATGCAGAATGTTATAAAGAAAGCACAGTCAGGCGAAAAGGTCACTGTGGCGTATCTTGGCGGCTCTATCACTGAGGGTATTTCTGCCGGTGCAGAGGGCTGTTATGCTAAGCTCACTTATGATTATTTTGCACAGAAATTCGGTACGGGGGATAACGTTCAGTATGTGAACGCAGGTCTTAGCGGTACGCCGTCTAAGCTTGGAATACTCAGGCTCGACAGAGATGTGCTGGCTTATGAGCCTGACATATGCTTTATCGAATTTGCAGTAAATGACGGCACTGAGACTGACTATCAGAACGCTTACGAGTCCATAGTCAGAACGCTTTTGCAGAAGAATATCACTCCTGTTCTGCTGTTCTCGGTGACAGAAAACGATCATTCTGCTCAGGATTATATGAAGCAGATAGGCGAGTTTTATCACCTGCCGATGATATCATACTGTGACGCACTAAGATATCTTTTCGCAAACAACAGAATGACTTGGAAAGATTTCTCTGACGATCAGTCACACCCTAACACTGAGGGTCACAAGCTTGTGGCTTCAATGGTGGACTACTATTTTGACACTGTTATGGACGTTGCGCCAGAGGGCGATTATGTTATGCCGACAGACACTGTTTTCTCTCCACGAGAGGTGGACGCTCATATGTATGAGGGCGACAGCCTTACGCCAACAAGCCTTGGAAGTTGGAAGGAAGGCTCTACTATCGCAAGCTTCACAAATGGCTGGACTTACGACAACACCGGAGATAACAGCCCTATCGTATTCGAGTTCAAGGACAAAAAATTCTTGTACATGATATACAAAGAGGTGAAGCAGGGCGAGTTCGGCAAGCTTCATGTTAAGGTAACAGCAGACGGAGAGGTGTATGACGAAAGCGATTACGATACCATAAGTCCGTCAGGCTGGGGAAATGCTCAGATACAGAATATCGCCATGATGCCTGAAGCAACTAACTATACCGTTGAAATATCAATGGCGGCAGGCGATGAGGATAAGCATGGAGAAGTGCTTGCCTTTGGCTATACTGAATAGCTGTTTGAAATTTTAGCAAAAATAATAAGGCAGATGGTTTTTTAGCGGCTGTGGGAACGGCTTGCTCTGGAAAGCCGTCTGCCTGTTTTTTGTGTGTATTTATGTGGCGTTATGTACAAATAAGAAGGCTTCGATTTGTGAGTGTATACAAGAATTTGAATTAATACGCAAATAAAGAAATTATCCCCTGTTCATTTTTAATTTATTTATATTTTGGTGCTATAATGACTTGTGTAAAGATACATAAGTGGAAAATGTCTTTGTATACTTGATCTTATATGAAAATATGAACTTGTATGGCAGATAGCGGAAAGGTGATATCTATGATAAAAATGAAAAGAATATTTGCGGCGGCTTCTGCCGTTGTAATGGCGGCGGGAGTGTTCGCTTCCTGTGGAAATACAGACAGCTCTTCAAAGGCTGAAAATGTCGGAAGCTCCCACGTTACGGAAAAAGGCGAGATGCGTGATATTTCTTCTATGGACCTTGTGAAAGAAATGAATTTGTGCTGGAATTTGGGCAACTCCCTTGACGTGTGCAACGCCGACCGTGACGGTGACGGTCAGGTGGACGAAAATTCAGAGAAAGTTGACGAAACCCTGTGGGGAAATGTGAAAACTACTCCCGAAATTTTCGACCAGCTCAAAAAGGACGGCTTCAACGCAGTGAGAATACCTATCACATGGCGTGACCACCTGTCTGACGATTACACCATAGACGAGGACTGGATGAACAGAGTTGAAGAAGTCGTTGATTATGCTTATGACAGAGATTTCTATGTTATCATAAACGTTCATCATGACGGTGGCGGTGACCCTGACTTCGGTGCATGGATAAGAACGGAAGCCGAGGCTGATTACGAAAACTTTTCAAAAAAGTATAACAAGATCTGGACGCAGATAGCAAAGAGGTTTGAGAACTATTCTGATAAGCTTATTTTCGAGTCCATGAATGAGGTGGGCTTTGACGATATGGGAACAAATCAGGCTTACGAACTGCTCAACAAGATAAATCAGGACTTTGTTGACCTTATAAGGAAACAGGGCGGAAACAATCCGAAAAGGCATCTTTTGATAGCAGGCTATTGGACGGACGTGGAAAAGACCTGCTCAAAACTTTTCAAAATGCCCGATGACCCTGAAAATAGGTGCATAGTTTCGGTGCATTATTATACGCCTTGGGAGTTCTGCGTTTGCACAAATCAGTATAACTGGGGAACTGAGCCTGAGATAAAGACAATGGTCAATAACGTGAATAAGCTTAAAACTACATTTGTGGATAATGGCATACCTGTTATTGTGGGAGAGTATGGAAACTGCAAGGGCAATGACGAGGTGGACAGAGTGTTTTTTGACGAGTACTTTACGAAGCTCACACATGACATTGGCATACCGGCATTCTTGTGGGACGACGGCGGAGTGTTTGATAGAACTGATCTCACTTGGCAGGAAGAGGGACTGCTGGACGCTTTGCATAGAGCGGTGAGTGGAGAGGAGTATATTGTAGAGCGCATTAAGTGAGGGTTATAAGTGGGAGTGAGGAATGGGCATAGCTGACCAGAGTAAAGACCAAGCATGAAGTAAAATTCAGAACCGAGCGAAGCGAGCAAAAGGTACAGGGCAAAGCCCTGTCAGAGCTTGAAGCAGAGCCTCAATAGGCGAAAGCCTACAAGCGGTGCAGAAAAAAGCGAAAAAGCATATAAAAGTAAAGAACAAAACAAAGCGGTGTCGGAGCAAAAACTCTGCACCGCTTTGTTTCTCTCCCATAGCGCAATGTAAATCCGCAAAGAGCGACAGCGATTTTGCGGCACGGCAAGCCATAGCGCAATTGTAGGGGACGGCGCCCTCGACGTCCCGCTTCGGGGAGTTGCGAGGTTTGAGTTTCCATAAACCATGTGGGTGAACTAAACGGGCGAACACTGTTCGCCCCTGCATTGTTCGTGCGTTGTTTCGCAAATTGTTGTCAACAATAAGATAACAAAAGTTGTGTCATTGTCACAGAAATTCGTGAAATCAGGGCGGATTAACTGCATTTTTGCGTATTGCAAAAATCAAAAATAAATGTTATAATCAGTTGTGTATCACTATTTTCAGAAAGGCAGGCGGATAATGTGGCGGAAAAGATAAGCGAAAAAATACAAAAGAAAAAACCGAAAAAACTTATAAATATGATATTCTCACAGAAAACCACTATTATTCTGCTTCTTGCATTGCAGCTTATTTTCATTTTTATCATCTTCCAAAGCTTCGCTGTGCATTATGCCTATCTGCATATCGTTTTTTCTACTGTGGCTATCGTGCTTGCTATCTATATCCTTAACAGCAGCGAGAACCCTGCCTATAAATTGGCGTGGATAGTACCCCTTGTTATCGTGCCTATCTTTACGGTGGTGCTTTATATATTATTCAAAAATCAGTTTTCAACAAGAAAGGTCAGAAACCTTTATGCTAAGAAATCCGCCAATACAAGACCTTTTCTTAAAACAAATAAACAGATAATGAGCTATCTCCATGAAAGTGAGCCTGATTTTTATAAGCTTGCAAACTATGTGGATAAGTCGGGGGGCTACCCTGTCTGCGGTAATACGGAGGTCACTTATTTTCCCCTTGGCGAAGATAAGTATAAGGCTATGCTTGAGGAGCTTCAGAAAGCTCAGGAGTTTATCTTTATGGAGTATTTTATTATCGACGACGGTGAAATGTGGCGTGAGATAGTTAAGATACTTCTTGAAAAAGCTAAGGCAGGCGTGGAGGTAAGACTTCTTTATGACGGCATGGGCTCTCAGTTCACTTTGCCTTTCAGATATAAGAAAAAGCTTACCGACCAAGGGGTAAAATGCCTTGTTTTCAATCCTTTCCGCCCTATGCTTTCTACTATACAGAATAATCGTGACCATAGAAAAATTCTCGTTATCGACGGCAACGTGGCTTTCAACGGGGGCGTTAATATCGCCGACGAGTATATAAACCGCAAGGAGCGTTTCGGTCATTGGAAAGATACCGCCGTTATGCTAAAGGGCGACGGCGTTTGGAATTTTACCATGATGTTTCTGCAAATGTGGGAGGTCATCTCAGGTGATAAAACTGAGTATAATATGTACCGCCCAACTGTAAAAAACGTTGTGAACAACGGCTATGTTATCCCCTACGGCGACTCCCCTCTCGATGACGAGAATGTGGGCGAGCTTGTCTATATGGGTATGATAAACAATGCCAAGGATTATATCTATATCTCTACCCCGTATCTTATTCCTGACAACGAAATGCTCACCGTCCTGGGCTATGCGGCAAAAAGCGGTGTTGATGTTAGGATAATCACTCCTGAGATACCTGATAAATGGTATGTGAGCGTTATAACAAGGTCTTTCTACAGAGATCTTGAAACGCTGGGTGTAAAAGTCTATGAGTATAAAGGCGGCTTTAACCACGCCAAAATGTTCCTCTCGGACGATAAGTCGGCCGTGGTGGGTACTATAAATCTCGACTACAGAAGCTTGTATCTCCATTTTGAGTGTGCAACTTATATGTACAAAACAAGTTGTATAAAGGATATAAAAGCGGACTTTGACGATATGTTTGAAAACCGCTGTCATAGAATAACACATGACGATATAAATAACCGCAGCTTCTGGTCAAGGTTCATGTCGGTCATTCTCAGGACCATTGCGCCTCTTTTGTAAAAATGTATTTTACGAGGTATCAGGGGAAAAATAAGCCTATCTTTGCTTTTGCATAGCTTGGAGGGCTTTTATGATACTTCTGAATAAATTGTTTTCGGCAGAAAGATCTGCAAAGGCCAGAGTGGACTATCCTCTCTTGCTTCTCGGTGCGGTCATATATGGCGTGAGCGTGGGACTGGTTTTAAGCCCTAACGAAATTGCCCCCGGAGGTGCTTCGGGGCTTGCTGTCATGTTGTCAAGATTTCTGCCTCTTGGTGTCGGCTCGCTTACAATGGCGATAAATCTTCCTTTGTTGGCGGTTAGCCTTTATGTGTTCGGCTGGCGTTTCCTTGTGGGAACTGTCGTAGCTATTGCAGTTTCGGGTCTGACAGCGGATATGTGTACGCTTTTTACACCACCCACAAATGATATTTTTCTCAGCGCAATAGCAGGCGGTATTCTGTTGGGCGCAGGCTGTGGGATAGTTTTTCGTTCAGGTGGAACAACAGGCGGAACTGATATCGCTGCAAAGCTTATCAAAAGGAAAAAGCCCTACATGGCGGCAGGACAGATCTTTATGCTTGCAGATGGTGTGATATGTGTGCTCAGCGGTTTTGTTTTCGGCAGTATCGACAACGCACTGTATTCGTTCTTTACGCTGTGGGTGTTCTCAAAAACACTGGATATGATACTCTACGGTGGCGACAGAGGAAAGCTTGCGCTGATAATAAGTCCTGCCGCAGATAAAATACTCCATAGGCTTCTTAATGAGGGCAACTTGGGGTGTACGGTCATAAAAGCCCGAACGGGATACACGGGAGAGGACAGAGATCTTATACTTTGCGCAGTGAGAAAACGCAGGATAACGGACGTTCGCAGAATAACAGCGGAAACTGACGAAAAGGCTTTCGTGCTTGTGGGTGACGTGAGCGAGATAATAGGCGAGGGTTTCAGGCTCTCTGACGAATACTTCTGAAAGGACATTACAATGGACATAAAAGATTTTAAGGGACACATTTTCGACTTGGACGGCACTCTGACAAGATCAAATCACGTTTGGTCAAAGATAGACGAGGAATTTCTCGGCAAGCGTGGGATAAAAGTGCCTGAGGACTATTTCAAGCAGGTGTCTGCAATGAATTTCGAGCAGGCGGCTGTTTATACAAACGATAGATTTTCTCTGGGTGAGAACATTCAGGATATAATGAAAGAATGGTTCGATATGGCGGTGTATGAGTATACCAACGTTATCGAGCTTTGCGGAAACGCAGGGGAGTATGTGCGAAAGCTTAAGGAACAGGGCAGGCAGATAGCATTGGCGACCGCTTCAACTGAGGAGCTTTATAAGCCTGTGCTAAAGAGAAACGGCATTTTGGATCAATTTGATTGCTTCGTGTCTACAGAACAGGTGGAGAGGGGAAAGGGTTTTCCTGATGTTTATGAGCTGGCGGCTGAGAAACTGGGGCTTGAAGCAAAGGCTTGCGTGGTTTATGAGGATATCGTTGAGGGCATAAAGGGAGCGAAAGCAGGTGGGTTCTTTGCTGTGGCTTGCTTGAATGACCATTACTCGCATGACTGGGACGAGATGAGAGAGATCGCTGATGCGACCGTGGAGGACGGAGAGTTTCCGGTTTAATGAGGAATGAGGAATTAGGAATGAGGAATGGGCATAGCTGACCAGAGCTGTGCCCCCAGCACCAAGCAGAGCGAAAGATAAAACGCAGGCTCAAGCCCGGCGTTAGAGGGCTTGTGGGTTCTTAGGGCAAAGCCCTAAGCGGAGATTGAGGCAGAGCCTCAATCGGCGTAAGCCGACCAAGCGGTGCAGATTTAATTAGAAAAAGCACGCAAAAGTCTGATATCAAATAAAGGTAATATCGGAGCAAAAATCTGCACCGCCTACCCTATCTCTAAGTAAATGTAAATCCGCAAAGAGCGTAGCGATTTTGCGGCATGGCAAATTTGCCCGAAGAAAAATAAACATCGCCGCAAGGCGATACCATAATTCCTCATTCCTCACTCGACAAACAATAAAATTTACAAAAAATTAATAAAATTCTTTGACAAATGATTGACAAAGAAGAACACAGATGTTATAATTGTAGTACCTCTTTATGAGGTCTATTTTTTTGCGCTCTTTTTTGAGCGTGAAAAAGCATAAGTTACCTCAGGGCTGTGTGACAGCTTGCGTGAAAACGTATGAGGGAGGCAGACGTACCCTGAATGTTCTTGCGGGGTATAAATTTCGTCAGGAGGTGCCGAAATGAGAGTAAAAATTACACTTGCTTGTACTGAGTGTAAGCAGAGAAACTACAACACTAAGAAGAACAAGAAGAATGACCCTGACAGACTTGAAATGAACAAGTATTGCAAGTTCTGTAAGAAACACACTCTTCACAAAGAGACTAAGTAATATTGAAAGGAGCTATTTCTAATGGCTAAAAAAACAGATGTTACTAAGTCTTCAAAAAAGGATACCGGCAAGGATCAGAAGAAAAAAGGCGGAATAAGAAAATATTTCAGAGAGCTTAAAGCTGAAATGAAAAAGGTCGTTTGGCCTACAAGACAGCAGGTGACTAAGAATACGGGAGTTGTTCTCTCGGTAATGGTCGTTATGGCTCTGTTCCTTTTCGGAGTTGATTCAGGTCTGGGTGCAGCTATCAAGGCTATCCTTAAAATCGGCGGCTAAGCCGTCACAGCGGTTTTGACAACATCAATATGGAGGTAAGAAACATGTCAGAAGAAGCAAAGTGGTATGTTGTTCACACTTATTCAGGTTATGAGAATAAGGTAAAAAGCAATATTGAAAAGGTTGTTGAAAACCGAAACCTTCAGGATCTGATCCCTGAGGTAATGATCCCAATGGAGGAAGTTACCGAAGTAAAGGGCAATAAGATCGACAAGGGCGACAGAAAGCTTTTTCCAAGCTATGTGCTTGTAAAAATGGTGCTTACAGACGATTCATGGTATATCGTTAGAAATACCAGAGGCGTTACGGGCTTCGTTGGTCCTGCGTCAAAGCCTGTTCCGCTGACCGATAAAGAGGTCGCTGCGCTGGGTGTTGACACACAGAGAAGCGCTAACGTTCAGGTCGGCTTCAAGGAAGGCGACAACGTCGTTGTAACAGCCGGTTCATTCGAGGGCTTCACAGGAGTTGTGGAGAAATTCGATATGGAAGCACAGACGGCAGACGTCAGAGTATCTATGCTGGGCAGAGAAACAACTGTTACTATGCCGCTGACACAGATAAAGTCTGAGGAATAAGGAAAAAGGCGGTAAAACTCCGCAAACATTCGTGAAAATGGAAGCAAAGCCGTCAATGACGGTTCGGATATACGGCTTCCGGAAACGTGGGAGAGCGTATGGCGCTCGCCTTACCACTTAATTATGGAGGTGCGAACAAATGGCACAGAAGGTAGTAGGCTATATTAAGCTTCAGATTCCAGCAGGAAAGGCAACTCCTGCACCACCGGTTGGTCCAGCTCTTGGTCAGCACGGTGTAAACATCATGGCGTTCACAAAGGATTTTAACGAGAGAACTAAGAACGATATCGGTCTTATCATCCCTGTTGTTATCACAGTTTACGCAGACAGATCATTCACATTCATCACCAAGACTCCTCCGGCAGCAGTTCTCATCAAGAAGGCTTGCAAGATCGAGTCAGGTTCCGGTGTTCCTAACAAGACTAAGGTCGCAACTATCACAAAAGAGCAGCTTCAGAAGATCGCTGAGCAGAAGATGCCTGACCTGAACGCAGCAAACCTCGAGAGTGCTATGAGCATGATCGCTGGTACATGCCGTTCAATGGGCGTTGTAGTTGAGGACTAATCAATCGTACTGTGCATTCATGCACGGCAATGGTGGGAGGAATTTTCCGCTAACCGACTAGATATCCACTGTCGGTATTACCACTTAATGAGGAGGAAATATTAATGAAACATGGCAAGAAGTATGTTGACAGCTTCAAGGCTATCGACAAGGCTAAGCAATATGACGCTCCTGAGGCTCTGGAACTTGCAGCTAAGGGTGCTAAGGCAAAGTTCGATGAAACTATCGAGCTTCACATTCGTCTGGGTGTTGACTCAAGACACGCTGATCAGCAGGTAAGAGGTGCTGTTGTACTTCCAAACGGAACTGGTAAGACTGTAAGAGTTTGCGTATTCTGTAAGGAAGACAAGTACGAGGCTGCTAAGGCAGCAGGCGCTGACTATGTTGGCGGCATGGATCTCGTTGAGAAGATCACAAAGGAAAACTGGATGGATTTCGACGTTGTAGTTGCTTCACCTGACATGATGGGTGTTGTAGGACGTCTTGGTAAGATCCTCGGACCTAGAGGACTTATGCCAAACCCAAAGGCAGGAACTGTTACTCCAGACGTAGCTAAGGCTGTTACAGAGGCTAAGGCTGGTAAGATCGAGTATCGTCTTGATAAGACAAACATCATTCACTGCCCTATCGGTAAGGCTTCATTCGGTGTTGAGAAGCTCGAGCAGAACTTCAACACACTTATCAACGCTGTTGTAAAGGCTAAGCCAGCCGCTGCTAAGGGTCAGTACCTTAAGAGCGTAGTTGTAGCTTCTACAATGGGCCCTGGTATCAAGATCAGCACTGCTAAGTACGGCAACTAATCTGATAACAGATAAATATTGAATTTTTAAGGGACTTGTGCTAAACGCATAAGTCCCTTTTTTATATATTCCCACAATTTGAACCACCCGTGTTCAAATATTTGCATTATCAAGAAAAATTAACAAAATAATTTTCAAAGTAATCGTTTTACCCTGTTGCATTATTTTTTTTATGTGTTATAATATCAATTGAGCCGTAAGGTTCAGATTTTTGCAAGGAGTGATAATTATCAATATCTTTTATAACGAAAAAGATAAGGCTTTCAAGCTGAGAGCCAATAATACAGACTATATGATGAAGGTCTGCGAGGAGGGCTACCTCGCTCACGTTTACTATGGAAATAAAGTTCCTGACGAGGATCTGACTTATCTTCTCCGTCTTGACGAAAGCCCTTTTACCCCTGCCACTAACGACCGTGACAGAGCAAGCTTTATGGATACACTGCCTTTTGAATATCCATGCTTCGGTCTTGGCGACTACAGAGAGTCTGCTTTCAAAATAATGGACGCTAACGGTATGTCGACCTGCGACCTGAGATATGTTTCTCATAAAATGTATGAGGGCAAGCCAAAGCTTGAGGGTCTGCCTGCTACTTTCGCTACTGAGGAAAGCGGTTGTTCAACTCTCGAGATAACAATGTATGATAAGTATGCTGATATCGAAGTCGTTCTTATCTACACAGCTTTCGATAAGCTTGACGTTATCACACGTTCCGCTGTTATCACAAACAAGAGCGAAAAGCCGTTCAAGATAACAAGAGCGCTTTCAGCTTGCGTTGATTTTGATACAGACAAAATGGATATGATAACCCTCAACGGCTCATGGGCTAGAGAAAGAGCTGTTGAAAGATGCAGACTTCACCATGGTAAACAGCTTGTTGATTCCTGCAGGGGCGAATCATCACATCAGAACAATCCGTTCGTTGCTCTTTGCGACAATAACGCTGACGAGGATAAGGGCGAGGTGTTCGGTTTCAACTTTGTTTACTCTGGAAACTTCTATGCTCAGGCAGAAGTTACTCAGCATAAGAAAACTCGTTTTCTTATGGGTATAAATCCTCTTGACTTCGAGTGGCTTCTGGAAAAGGGCGAAAGCTTCACCTGTCCTGAAGTAGTAATGGTGCACTCTGACGAGGGTATAGGCAAAATGTCAAGAACTTTCCATGACCTCTATAGAAACAACCTTATCAGGGGCGAGTATAAGGATAAAAGACGTCCGATACTCATTAACAACTGGGAAGCTACTTACTTTAACTTCAATACAGACAAGCTTATAGATATCGCTAAGGAAGCTTCAAAGCTTGGTATAGAAATGCTTGTTATGGACGACGGTTGGTTCGGTCATAGAGATTCTGATAACTCATCACTGGGCGATTGGTTCGTTTATGAAAAGAAACTCAAGGGCGGTCTTAAATATCTTGTTGACGAGGTAAATAAGCTTGGCATGAAGTTCGGCATTTGGTTCGAGCCTGAAATGATATCCCCTGACTCTGAGCTTTATAAGGCTCACCCAGACTGGGCTATCCAGATAAAGGGCAGACCTCTGACACTTTGCAGAGAGCAGTATGTTCTCGACTATTCAAGAAAAGAAGTCAGAGATCATGTTTACGGCATGATGAAGAAGATACTCGACAGTGCGAATATCGAGTACATCAAGTGGGATATGAACAGACAGCTTACAGAGGTCGGCTCGGCTACCCTGCCTGCTGAAAGACAGAGAGAGCTTTGGCACAGATACGTCCTCGGTGTTTATGACCTTATGGACAGACTTACAACAGATTATCCTCATATCCTGCTGGAGAACTGCTCAGGCGGCGGAGCAAGATTTGATCCCGGTATGCTTTACTACAGTCCACAGATATGGTGCTCTGATGATACAGACGCTATCGAAAGACTGAAGATACAGCACGGCACTTCAATGTGCTATCCATGCTCAGCAATGGGTGCGCACGTTTCCGATTGCCCAAACCACACAGTCGGCAGAAACACTCCTTTCAAGACAAGAGGTCACGTTGCTATGGTAGGTACGTTCGGCTATGAGCTTGACGTAACAAGGATACCGCAGGAGGACAGGGACGCTATCCCAGCACAGATAGAGGAGTTCAACAAGTTCAACAAGCTTGTAAGAACAGGCGACCACTACAGAATAGGCAATATGTTCGAGGACAACACCTGGGACGCTTGGGAGTTCGTTGCAAAGGACAAGAGCGAAGCACTCTTTGAATTCGTTCAGGTGCTTGGCAGACCAAACGAAAGATCAAGACGTATCAAGCTCAAAGGTCTTGAAGCTGACGCTTACTATTATGAGGAGAACGAGCCTGACAAGAAGATTTCAGGTGCGGCACTCATGAATGCAGGCATCAATATCGCAAAGATGTGGAACGGCGACGGACTTTACGGCGACTTCTGCTCAAAGATACTTCATTTTATAAAGGTGTAAGAGCAAAGCGTTTATCAAAGTTGTGGTAAGTTTAGATAAATACACAAAAGACTATTGACAATTTGAAGATATTGTAGTACAATAATTGTGAAATAAGTTCAAATTTTAAAGGCGGAGATCTTCCGCCTTTAAATAACACAGAGATGTAAACGAATACAACTTATAAGGAGAATTTTTATGAGGTTAAAAAAGCTAATGGCAGTGGCTTGTGCCGCCGCCCTTACAGTGACAGCTTTCGCAGGCTGCTCAAAAAAGAACGATTCCTCCAGCGGCTCTGACAGCAAGGGCGACGCTAAGAAGGAGTATTACAACGCTCAGCCTGTTGACACTGGCTGGGAGTGGGGAAATGTCGAGATAGTTGACGGTGGTTTTATCCCTGACGTCATCTATAACCCTACTGAGGAGGGGCTTATCTACGCCAGAACAGACATGGGCGGCGCTTATAAGTATAATAAGGATACTCAGCGCTGGGAGTGCATAACAGATTGCTTTGGTGGCGACGATTGGAACTATAACGGAACAGAGAGCCTTGCAACTGACCCTGTTGAGCCAAACAGAGTTTATCTTGCGGCTGGTACATACTCCACAAACAATGGTGCAATATTTGCTTCTGACGATTACGGCAAGAACTGGACTATCTGCGAAATGCCTTTCGGCATGGGCGGTAACGAGGTCGGAAGAGGCTGTGGTGAAAGACTTCAGGTAGACCCTAACGATAACTCTATACTTTACTTCGGCTCAAGAGCTGACGGACTTTGGAAGTCCACAGACTATGGCGCAACATGGAACGAGGTCACTTCATTCCCTACAAAGGGCGGATATACTGAAGACGGATATTCTATCGGACTTACATTCGTGGCATTCGATAAATCAAGCTCTGAAAAAGGTCAGGCAACAAAGACAATAATCGTTGGCTCAGCAGGAACACAGGGGGATTATCTCTATCGTTCTGATGACGCAGGCGAAACATGGACAGCTATCCCTAATCCAAAGTCTGAGGCTACAGGCGACAAGACCGAGAAGCTCAAGCCTTGTCAGGGCGAGATATCTTCTGACGGATATCTCTATTCAACATGGTCTTATAAGGTAGGACCAAACGGTGCTTCTGACGGAGCAGTTCAGAAGTATAACCTTAAAACAGGCGAGTGGACAGAGATAACTCCTGAGAGATCTTATACTTGCGGTTACAATGGTATCTCAGTAAACCCTAACGACCCTAACATGATAGTATGCACAACTCTTGACCTTTGGGCATACTTCGACAACCTTTTCGTTTCCTATGACGGAGGCGAAACTTGGAACGGCATTTGGGGCAGTGACGAGAACGGCAAAGAGGTAAACAACTTTAATCTCGATATAAGCAATGCTCCTTGGCTGGATTGGCAGGGACAGCTCAAGCCGGGCTGGTGGATGACAGGTGTTGCTATCAACCCGTTCAACCCAGATGAGGTTCTTTACACAACAGGTGCAACTATCTTCGGCACATCAAATCTTTCAAAGATAAAGGACGAGCCTGTTGACATAAGCGTAAAGGCAATGGGCATTGAAATGACAGCTATCTTTGACTTCGTTTCACCTCTCGATAATGGCGAGGGTACTCCTGAGCTTTATTCCACAATGGGTGACCTTTACGGCTTCCGCCATGATGATGTAACAAAAGCTCCGCAGGAGCATTATGGCGACTTCAAGGCGACCTCTATAGATTGTGCGGCACAGGATTATAAGATAGTAGTAAGAGCGACAGACGATGGCGACGGCTCAGTTTACTATTCAACAGACGCAGCCGAAACTTGGCAGGCAGTGGAAACACTCCCGGAGGGTGTTGAGAAAAAAGCAGGCGGCACAGCTAAGCTTTCCGCTGACGGCAAGACCATTTTCTATCAGAGCGGCACAACAGGCGTTGCTGCGGCAGTAACAAGCGACTTTGGCAAAACATGGACTACCTGCGAGGGACTTCCTGCCGGTGCAGTTATTGAAACAGATAAGGTAAATCCTGATAAGTTCTACGGCTCATATGACGGAACGTTCTATATGAGTACAGACGGCGGAAAAACTTTCAGTCCTATAGCAAATATGCTGGTTTCAGCAACATCAATGAAAGCTTGTCCTGATACAGAGGGCGACCTTTGGATACCTGTAGGTGCGGGCGGAGTTTACTATCTTGACTCATCAACAGGCACTCTCGCTCCTACATCTCAGGACGTTACACTGTGCGATGCTATTGGCATTGGCAAAGCTGAAAAAGACGGCGACTATATGGCTCTTTACATGATGGGCGAAGCAAATGGCGATGGTTACGGCATTTATATGTCAGCCGACAAGGGAGTAACATGGAAGCGTATCAATGATGACACACAGAAGTGGGGCAACGTTAGAAAGATAATCAGCGGCGACCCTAAGGTATACGGCAGAGTTTATGTAGGCACTGACGGACGTGGTATCATTATGGGAAACGTTAAGCAGTAATACATTATAATATAGCGAACAGAGCGGTGCAGATAGTGCCGCTCTGTTTTTGTCTTTGCCCGAATGCAAAGCATTTCTGCACATTGTATAAGTGAATAAAATCGGAAGTGCAAATTTGTGCATTGTTATGATAAATCTTAAAATCATCTTAGCAAAATTACAAATGCTTGCATTTGGTGCAGATTTTTGTTATTATGTTACTGTAAGAACAAATCAGAAGATACAGACAACAGAAAGGGGTGCTTAATATGAACGATGCAAATAAAGAAACAAACACAGCTTATGAAGAGCTGAAAAAGAAGGTGTATGTAAAGCTTATAATATTTCTTGCGTTGATAACGGCGCTGTTCATAGTTTTAGGGGCAAAGTTCGTGCTGTTTTATTACAGAACCCATGGAATTGGAGGACACTATTTTTATAAGGGCTGTGATGCGGAGGTCGTCCACCAACTGCCAGAGGGTCTCACTGACGAGGATATCTCCAATGCTGTTATAAAGGATGAATACGATAACGGCTTTGATCACGAATATACGACCGCCGGCGAAAGCGACTTCTTTGTTGAAACACACTATTTATTAGGTGTGCAGAATATCGACAATAAAAATTGCAAGGTCTATCTGCTGAGCGATTGTGGGCATTATAAGGACAGCGTGTTGCAAAGCGGCAGTCTTGTGGTGAAAATGATAGATTTTGAAAAGCAGAAAGGTCAATGGGTGGGTGATTATCTGTGGGAGCCGAGAGGCGGAGCAATGTATGAAGGCTCGATCAGGGAAACTATCCCCTCTGAGCTTGCTGATCTTATATTCAGCGATGAGGAAGCAGAGATCAAAAAGAAGATCATCGCTGAAACGGAAGAAAAGGTCAAGGCGTACTATGACACTGACGAAGTGGCGTAATATAAACTTTGTATAACATGATACAGCAAAATGGGACGTCGAGGACGCTGTCCCCCTATACCATACCTCTTGTAAGGGCGACCTGTGGTCGCCCGTTCTTTTGGCGATAGCAAAATTATTGCGATAAATAGTAGCATTTTACCCTGCTAAAGCCCCGAAAAACCGACTTTTATAACGAATATGAATAAAATGTAGCGGCAAATGGTACTCACAGTGAAATTTGTGCAATGTGCATATAAATGCGCTGAGAAGTCAGTGAAAATTCTATATTGTAATTTGTCTGTAACCGCTTGCAAATGGGGTAAAAGTAGTGTATAATAATACTTGCGTGACTGCACAGTGTATTTAATGTACACGATGATGATATGCGATGAAGCGGAAGGTTGCTGACAGTTGGTCAGGTAATTTCCGTGGAGTATGTCCGATTTTAAACCGGGCGACTGTTAATACCGAACACAGTATGTGCTTATGCTTCTTGCGATAGCGGACAAGGTCTGCTTTAGCGTGAGTATGTGTGATGCTGTGTGCGCTGTTTTCTGAGTCCGAAAGCCTTGTGGGTTTCGGAATTTTTTATGAGAACGGCAGGGAACACACGGCAGAGTGTAAACGGGTATCAACAGAAAGCTTTTAAAGCTCGAACCTGTCAATTGCGTAAGCGATCGGCACGCCTCGATCATTTACGCAATTGACTGAGGCTTGAGTGAAAGAAAGCTGCCCCCTAAACTTTTTTAATTTGCACAAGGAGGCGATTTAAGTGGCAGTCAATGAAAAGATCAGAATCAAGATCAAGGGTTACGAGCATGCGGTTGTAGACGCAGCTGCAGCAAAGATCGTTGAGGCTGTTAAGCGTTCAGGCGCACAGGTTTCAGGTCCTATCCCACTTCCTACAGACAAAGAGGTAATCACGATCCTCAGAGCTGTACACAAGTACAAGGATAGCCGTGAGCAGTTCGAGATGAGAACTCACAAGAGACTTATCGATGTTCTGAGACCTACAAAGGAAACAACAGCAGCTCTTGAAAATCTTGAACTTCCTGCAGGCGTTAACATTGTTATGGAGATCAAGTAATCTCCAAATGAGATCGCGTGCGATCTCAAAAAACATTTAACACGCAGGTCACGTCGGACAAGTCCGACCAATAACCACATAGGAGGAAAACATAATGCAAAAGGGAATCATCGGTAAGAAAATCGGTATGACACAGATTTTCGATGAAGCAGGAAAAGTAATTCCTGTAACAGTTGTTGAAGCTGGTCCTTGCGTTGTCGTTCAGAAGAAGACAGTTGAGAATGACGGCTATGAGGCTGTTCAGCTGGGCTATGGCGACATCAGAGCGAAGAGAGTAAACAAGCCTCTTCAGGGTCACTTCAAGAAGGCTGACGTTGCAATGAAGAGAACTCTTAAGGAGTTCAGACTTGCTGACACATCAGCTCTTAATGTTGGAGATATCGTAAAGGCTGACACATTTGCTGCAGGCGACATCGTTGATGTCAGCGGTACAAGCAAGGGTCACGGATTCTCCGGTACGATCAAGCGTCACAACAACTCAAGACTTAAGGAAACTCACGGTACAGGTCCTGTACACAGACATGCAGGTTCTATGGGTGCTTGTTCATCACCTTCAAGAATCTTCAAGGGCAAGGGTATGCCTGGTCAGTACGGTAACGTAAAGGTAACTGTACAGAATCTTGAGATCGTCAAGGTAGACGCAGAAAACAATCTTATCGCAATCAAGGGCGCAATTCCTGGACCAAAGAACGGTACAGTTACAATTTGCGACTGCGTTAAGAAGGCTTAGTGGAAGGAGGAATCATAATGTCACAGATTTCAGTATTTGATATGACAGGCAAAAAGGTTGCCGACACTGAGCTTAACGATGCTATTTTCGGTATCGAGCCAAACAAGGCTATCATGCACGCTATGGTTGTAAATTATCTTGCTAACCAGAGACAGGGCACACAGTCAACTCTTACAAGAACAGAAGTAAGAGGCGGTGGTAGAAAGCCATGGAGACAGAAGGGAACAGGTCACGCAAGACAGGGTTCTATCAGAGCTCCACAGTGGGTACACGGTGGTGTTGCTCTCGGTCCTAAGCCAAGAGATTACAGCTATTCACTTAATAAAAAGGAAAGAAGACTCGGTATGAAGTCTGCACTTTCAACAAAGGTCGTTGACGAGAATCTCGTAGTTGTTGATTCAATCAAGCTCGAGAGCTACAAGACAAAGGCAGTTGTTGAGATGCTCAAGGCACTTGGTGCTGAGGGTAAGGCTCTCATCGTTACAGCAGAGTCTGACAAGACTGTTGTCAAGAGTGCAGCCAACATTCCTGGCGTTAAGACAGCTACTGTAAATACTCTCAGTGTTTACGACATTCTGAACTATGATAAGTTTATCGTTTCTTCAGAGGCTGTAAAGAAGATTGAGGAGGTTTACGCATAATGAGAACTGCTCAAGATATAATTTTAAAGCCAGTTATCACTGAAGATTCTATGGACAGACTTCAGGCTAACAGATACACTTTCAAGGTCGCTAAGGACGCTAACAAGATCGAGATCGCTAAGGCAGTTGAAGAGCTTTTCAACGTAAAGGTAGCTAAGGTAAACACGATCAGCGTTAAGGGTAAGCAGAAGAGAATGGGAAGAAGCGTAGGCTACAGACCAGACTGGAAAAAAGCGATCGTTACTCTTGAGGGTGACAAGACAATCGAATTCTTCGAGGGCTTGTTCTAAATCCTCTAAAAGAGGTGCAGCGTAAGGCTGCATTGCTCCGAAGAACTTCATGAATACCGAGAAGTCTTCGGAAAGGTCTTGCGAGGCGGCGAGGACCGCTCATCATTTCACCGCAGGACGTAAGTATGGAAGGGCGCTTGGCGTGAAAACGCTTTGACCTTTTCGCAAAACTCAGATAAGGAGTGAATTTCAAATGGCAATAAAGAGCTACAAGCCTACAACAGCCGGCAGAAGAGGTATGACAGTTACCGATTATTCCGAGCTTTCAAAGGTTGCTCCATGTAAGTCTCTGCTTGAGCCACTCAAGAAGAACTCAGGTAGAAACAGCTACGGTAGAATCACTGTTCGTCACAGAGGCGGCGGAGTAAGAAGAAAATACCGTGTAATTGATTTTAAGAGAAACAAACTCGATATGAACGCAACAGTTCTTACTATCGAGTACGATCCAAACCGTTCAGCATTCATTGCTCTTGTAGAGTATGAGGACGGTGAGAAGAGATACATCATCGCACCTTATGGTCTTAAGGTTGGTGACGTAATCAGAGCAGGCGCAGACGCAGACATCAAGCCTGGTAATGCACTTGCAATGATAAACATTCCTGTTGGTACTTTCATCCACAACATCGAGCTTTATCCTGGTAAGGGCGCACAGCTCGTTCGTTCAGCAGGAAACATGGCTCAGCTCATGGGTAAGGAAGACAACTACGCACTTGTAAGACTTCCTTCAGGCGAGATGAGAAAGGTCCCTGTAAACTGCATGGCTACAATCGGTCAGGTAGGAAACATCGACCATGAGAACGTAAATATCGGTAAGGCAGGTAGAAAGCGCCATATGGGCTGGAGACCTACCGTTAGAGGTTCTGTAATGAACCCATGCGATCACCCACACGGTGGTGGTGAGGGTCGTGCTCCAGTTGGTAGACCAACTCCAGTTACACCTTGGGGTAAGCCTACAATGGGATACAAGACCCGTGCTAAGCATCATCGCTCCGATAAGTTTATCGTAAAACGCAGAAACGGTAAGTAATGCTGAAAGGAGGCAGATGATCAATGGGTAGAAGTGTCAAGAAGGGACCATACGTACAGGAGGTCCTTTACAAGAGAGTTAAGGCAATGAACGATGCAGGCGAGAAGAAGGTGCTCAAGACATGGAGCAGAGCTTCTACAATATTCCCTGAATTCGTTGGTCACACATTCGCAGTTCACGACGGACGTAAGCACGTTCCTGTATATGTAACAGAGGACATGGTTGGTCACAAGCTGGGAGAGTTCGCTCCAACAAGAACATTCAAGGGTCATGCAGGTTCAAAGACCTCAAACAACGGTAAGTAGTGCGGAAGGAGGAATACAAATGGAAGCAAAAGCAATTCTGAGAAATGCTCGTATTGCTCCTCGTAAGGTACAGATCGTTCTCGATCTGATCAGAGGAAAAGACTATGATGTTGCGATGGCAACAGTAAAGCATACACCAAAGGCTGCAAGTGAATATCTTGAGAAGCTTCTGAAGTCCGCCGCTCACAACGCTGAGAACAACCATAACATGGATAAGAACAACCTTTACGTTGCAGAGTGCTATGTTTGTCCAGGACCGATAATGAAGAGAATCATGCCAAGAGCACAAGGCAGAGCATATAGAATCCTTAAGAGAACATCACACGTTACGATCGTTCTTAAGGAAAAGGAATAAGCTGAAAGAGGAGGTAAACTATGGGACAGAAAGTAAATCCACACGGACTTCGTGTCGGTGTGATTAAGAATTGGGACTCCCGCTGGTTTGCAGAAAAGGGTACTTTTGGCGATACACTGGTTGAGGATTACAACGTTCGTAACTTTATTCTTAAAGAGCTGAATACAAGATCAAAGAATCCAGCAGATAAGTGCGTATACGCCGGCGTTCCAAAAGTAGAGATCGAAAGATTTGCCGATAAGGACGGCGGTCAGAAGGTAAGAATCCACATCCACTGTGCAAAGCCTGGTATCGTAATAGGCAGAGGCGGCGCAGAGATCGAAAAGCTCCGTGCAAACGTTGAAAAGATGATCGGCAAGAGCGTTGCTA
This sequence comes from Ruminococcus sp. RTP21204st1_B2_RTP21204_210225, assembly GCF_040914135.1. Taxonomy (NCBI): domain Bacteria; kingdom Bacillati; phylum Bacillota; class Clostridia; order Eubacteriales; family Oscillospiraceae; genus Ruminococcus; species Ruminococcus sp. RTP21204st1_B2_RTP21204_210225. The sequence continues at coordinate 35,996 of NZ_JBCPGA010000003.1, forward strand.
TCAACATCGTTGAGGTAAAGCAGCCTGACATCAATGCACAGCTCGTTGCAGAAAAGATCGCACACGATCTTGAAGATAGAATCTCATTCAGAAGAGCAATGAAGCAGTCTATCGGCAGAGCAATGAAGCTCGGCGCTAAGGGTATCAAGGTTAGATGCGGCGGCCGTCTTGGCGGTGCAGAGATCGCTAGAGCAGAAACATACCACGAGGGTACAATTCCACTTCAGACGATCAGAGCTGACATCGACTATGGTACAGCTGAGGCACACACAACTTACGGTAGGATCGGCGTTAAGGTATGGATATACAGAGGCGAGGTTCTTAAGGGCGAAGTTGCTGCTTCAGACAAGAGAGAGTCAAACGACAGAAGACGCCAGAACAGAAATGGTAAGCGTGACTTCAATAAGGCTAAAAAAGAGGGAGGTAACAAGTAATGCTGCTTCCAAAGAGAGTTAAGTTCAGAAAACAGCACCGTGGCCGTATGACAGGCAAGGCTATGAGAGGTAACACAGTTTCTCACGGTGAGTATGGTCTTCAGGCTCTTCAGCCTGCTTGGATCACATCAAATCAGATCGAAGCTGCCCGTATCGCAATGACAAGATACATCAAGCGTGGCGGTCAGGTTTGGATCAAGATCTTCCCAGATAAGCCTGCAACAAGAAAGCCTCTTGGAACTCGAATGGGTAAAGGTAAGGGCGCACCTGAGTATTGGGTAGCCGTTGTTAAGCCAGGCAGAGTAATGTTCGAGATCGCAGGAGTACCTGAAGAGACAGCTAGAGAAGCAATGCGTCTTGCAATGCACAAGCTGCCTATCAAGTGTAAGTTCGTTAAAAGAGATACTCAAGAAACGGGTGGTGAGCAATAATGAAGGCTAATGAAATCAAGGATATGACAGTCGACGAGCTCAACAGCAAACTCGCTGAGCTCAAGCAGGAGCTTTTTAACCTTCGTTTCCAGCACGCTGTAAATCAGTTGGAGAATCCTAAGAGACTTCAGGCTGTGAAGAAGGATATTGCTCGTGTAAAGACATTCATTCGTAAGCAAGAGTCCAATGTTCAGTAATTTTCGAAGGGAGGATTAACTGTGAGCGAAGAGAGAAATTTGAGAAAAACCAGAGTTGGCGTTGTAGTTTCCAACAAGATGGATAAGACTATCGTAGTTGCTATCAAGGATAACGTACAGCACCCACTTTACAAGAAGATCATCAAGAGAACAGTTAAGCTTAAGGCACATGACGAAAACAATGTTTGCAATATAGGCGACAAGGTTGAAGTTATGGAAACAAGACCTCTGTCAAAGGACAAGAGATGGCGTCTTGTTAACGTTCTTGAGAAGGCTAAGTAATTAAAACGCAATAGTGCAGGTGGCAGATAACTTCTGCCGACCGCACGTTAAATTCTGAAAGGAGGAACGCACTGTGATACAAATGCAGACTTACCTGAAGGTAGCAGATAACTCCGGAGCAAAGGAGCTTATGTGCATCAGGGTACTCGGCGGAACACGCAGAAAGTATGCAAACATCGGTGACGTTGTAGTTTGTTCTGTTAAAAAGGCAACACCAGGCGGAGTTGTTAAAAAGGGCGACGTTGTTAAAGCAGTAATCGTTCGTTCAGCTAAGGGTCTTCGTCGTGCAGACGGCACATATATCCGTTTTGACGAAAACGCAGCTGTTATTATCAAAGAAGACAAGAACCCAAGAGGTACTCGTATATTTGGACCAGTAGCTAAGGAGCTCAGAGAGAAGGATTATATGAAGATCCTTTCACTTGCTCCAGAAGTTCTTTAATTGGAGGTGTCGTAACAATGAATAAGGTACACGTAAAAACAGGCGACACCGTCGTTATCCTCTCCGGTAAGGACAAGGGTAAGAAGGGCAAGGTCCTGGAAGTTTCCCCTAAGGAGGGAAAGGTAATCGTTGAGGGTCTTAACATTGCTACAAAGCACGTTAAGCCAAGACGTCAGGGCGAGCAGGGCGGCATAGTTGAGGCTGAGGCTGCAATGTACGCTTCAAAGGTACAGGCAGTTTGCCCTAAGTGTGGCAAGCCAACAAGAGTCGCTCATAAGTTCCTTGAGGACGGTACTAAAGTTAGAGTCTGCAAGAACGCAGACTGCGGCGAAGAATTTTAATTAGGAGGATATTACGATGGCTAGACTTAAAGAATATTATGTTAGCGACGTAGCTCCTGCTATGATGAAGAAATTCGAATACGCTAACGTTATGCAGATCCCAAAGCTTGATAAGGTAGTTATCAACGTGGGCTGCGGCGCAGATAAGGATAACAAGAAGGTTATCGACGCTATCATGACTGATCTGGCTGCTATCACAGGACAGAAGCCGATCGTTTGTAAGGCAAAGAAGTCCGTTGCTAACTTCAAGCTCAGAGACGGACAGATCATCGGTGTTAAGGTAACACTGAGAGCTGAGAAAATGTATGAATTCGTTGACAGACTTTTCAACGTAGCATTTCCTCGTGTAAGAGATTTCAGAGGTATCAACCCTAACTCTTTCGACGGCAGAGGCAACTACTCTACTGGTCTTAAGGAGCAGCTGATCTTCCCTGAGATCGAATACGATAAGATAGATAAGGTTCGTGGTATGGATATCAACTTTATCACAACTGCAAAAACTGATGAAGAGGCAAAGGAGCTGCTTTCACTTATGGGTGCTCCATTTGCTGATAAGTAAGAGGAGGATAAAAAATGGCTAAGAAGGCTATGATCAACAAACAGCAGGCTACGCCTAAATATTCCACTCGTGCTTACAACAGATGTAAGATCTGCGGAAGACCTCACGCTTATCTGAGAAAGTTCGGCGTTTGCCGTATTTGTTTCAGAGAGTTGGCTCACGAGGGTAAGATTCCGGGAGTTAAGAAGGCTAGTTGGTAAAAGGAGGTTAACACGCATGCAAATTACTGATACAATAGCGGATCTTCTTACAAGAATCCGTAACGCAAGTACTGCGAAGCACGCAACAGTTGACGTTCCTGCATCTAATATGAAGAAGTCGATCACACAGATCCTCGTAGACGAAGGATACGTTAAGGACTTCAAGATCATTGAAGACGGTAAGCAGGGTATCATTAGAATTACTCTTAAATATGACGAGAACAGAAATCCAGTCATCACAGGACTCAGAAGAGTATCAAAGCCTGGTCTGAGAATTTACGCAAGCTGCGAGGATATGCCAAAGGTTATAAAGGGTCTTGGCATTGCTATCGTATCTACTTCAAAGGGCGTTATCACAGACAAGAAGGCTAGAGAGCTGAATGTCGGCGGAGAAGTTCTCGCATTCATCTGGTAAGGAGGACTAAGTTATGTCAAGAATAGGTATTAAGCCAATTAGTGTTCCTGCAGGTGTAGAGGTTACTGTTGCAGACGGAAACGTAGTTACAGTAAAGGGTCCTAAGGGTTCACTCACAAAAGAGTTCCACAAGGATATGATAATAAAGTGTGCAGACGGCGTGATCACAGTAGAGCGTCCTTCAGAGGATAAGCTCCACAAGTCACTGCACGGTCTGACAAGAACACTCGTACACAACATGGTAGAGGGTGTTACAGAGGGTTTCGCAAAGAAGCTTGAGATCGTTGGTGTAGGTTACAGAGCACAGAAGCAGGGTAAGAACCTTGTTATGAACCTTGGTTTTTCTCATCAGGTAATCGTACCTGAAACAGATACTATCAAGATCGATGTACCTGACGCAAACCACATCGTAATTTCAGGTTGCGACAAGCAGGAAGTAGGTCAGTTTGCTTGTGAGATCCGTGAGAAGCGTCCACCAGAGCCTTATAAGGGTAAGGGTATTCGTTACGAAGGCGAGTATGTTATCCGTAAGGAAGGTAAGGCTGGTAAGGGCAGCAAGAAGTAATAAAAGGAGAGAATTACTATGGTTAAAAAGCTTGACAAGGCTAAGGCAAGAGCAAAAAGACATCAGAGAGTCCGCAACAAGATCAACGGAACAGCTGATTGTCCTCGCCTCAACGTATTCCGCTCCTCTAAGCATATTTATGCACAGGTTATCGACGACGTAAACGGCGTAACACTTTGCAGCGCTTCCTCAATGTCCAAGGACTTTGAAGGCAACGGCGGCAACAAGGAAGGCGCTCGTAAGGTCGGCGAAATGATCGCTCAGGCGGCTAAGGCAAAGGGCATCGAGAATGTCGTATTCGACAGAGGCGGCTACCTTTACCACGGACGTGTTCAGGAGTTGGCAGACGGAGCCCGTGAAGGCGGACTTAAGTTCTAAAGAGGAGGGTAAACATTGGCTTTAATAGATGCTTCAAACATGGAACTTACTGAAAAGGTCGTTGCAATTAACAGAGTATCAAAGACTGTTAAGGGCGGCCGTATAATGAAGTTCTCAGTCCTCGTAGTAGTAGGCGACGGAAACGGAGTAGTAGGTTTCGGAATCGGTAAATCAGGAGAAGTTCCTGACGCAATCAGAAAGGCAATCCAGGACGCCAAGAAGAACCTTATCAAAATTTCACTTAAGGGAACAACGATCCCACACGAAATTATCGGTAAGTTCGGTGCAGGCGAGGTTCTTCTCAAGCCTGCAGCACCAGGTACTGGAGTTATCGCAGGCGGCACAGTAAGAGCCGTTGTAGAAGCTGCTGGAATTAAGGATATCAGAGCTAAGCAGCTCCGTTCAAACAATCCTTACAACGCAGTAAGAGCTACAATAAGCGGTCTTGCTAACATCAGAAGCGCTGAAACAGTAGCAGCTCTCAGAGGCAAGACAGTTAAAGAAATTACAGGCTAAGGAGGATAACAGTTATGGCAATAAACATCGAACTGATAAAGAGCCTTAACGGAAGAAGCGATAAGCAGGTCGCTACCGCTAATTCACTGGGTCTCAGAAAAATCGGGGATAAGACTTGTCAGCCTGACAATCCTCAGACAAAGGGAAAGGTAAAGGTTATCTCCCATCTTATTAAAGTAACTGAAGCATAAGGAGGTGCAATCTGAATGAAACTGCACGAATTATCACCTGTTGCAGGCTCCGTAAAGGAGAGCAAGCGCAAGGGCAGAGGTCACGGTTCTGGTAACGGAAAGACCGCAGGCAAGGGACACAAGGGTCAGAAGGCTCGTTCCGGCGGCGGAATAAGACCGGGCTTTGAAGGCGGACAGACAATGCTCGCAAGAAGAATCCCTAAGCGTGGATTCAACAATATTTTCGCAACAAAGTATGCTATCGTAAATGTATCTGATCTTGATAGATTTGTTGACGGCACAGTTGTTGATACTGAGCTTCTTAAAGCTTCAGGCATCATCAAGAAGGAACTTGACGGCGTCAAGATCCTCGGAAACGGCGAATTAACTAAAAACCTTACCGTTAAGGCTGCTAAGTTCTCAGCAGCTGCTAAGGAAAAGATTGAAAAGGCAGGCGGGAAGGTTGAGGTGATGTAATTGTGATAGAGACATTTCGTAATGCCTGGAGAGTTCCGGAATTAAGAAAAAAACTTCTATTTACTTTTTTCATCATCATCATCTACAGAGTCGGCGGTACAGTTCCTGTGCCTTACCTTGACTCAGTCGCATTGTCAGCATGGTTTGAACAGAGTGCTTCGTCAGGTGACTTTTTCAGCTATCTGAACGTTCTGTCAGGAGGTAACTTTTCAAAAGCTACTCTCTTGGCGCTCTCCGTTTCACCTTATATCAATGCACAAATTATCATTCAGCTTCTGACCTACGCTCTCCCACCGCTGGAAAGACTCCAGAAGGAAGGTCCTGAGGGTAGAAAGAAACTTAACAAGATAACAAAATATGCGTCACTTGCTATTGCTATCTTCCAGGCGTGGGCTTATTACCTCACCATGAAGAAAGCGGGTGCTTGTGTTTACACAGAGGGCTTTAGCAAGATATTCGCAGAGATAGTTATTATCGCTTGCTTTACAGCAGGTGCGTCACTGACGATCTGGCTTGGTGACGAGATAAACGAGAAGGGTATCGGAAACGGTATCTCAATGCTCCTGTTCGCAGGTATCATTGCAAGAGGTCCTTCAGCAGTTATCGGTCTGTTCGATTACATGAAGACAGGCGAGGCTAAGAACATCATTCTCGTAATTGCTATCCTTGTTGTATTCGTTCTGATGATAGGCTTTATCATCTTTATGAATGAGGCTGAAAGAAGAATACCGATACAGTACGCAAAGAGAGTAGTCGGCAGAAAACAGTACGGCGGTCAGAATACTTTTATTCCGATCAAGATCGCAATGAGCGGCGTTATGCCTATCATCTTTGCAATGGCTTTCATGTCACTGCCTTCAACACTCAAAATGTTCATTGAACCAAAGAGCGGAAGCTTCTACGATCACTTCCTTCACTGGTTCGAGTACACTCATCCGTTCTACGCTTGTCTGTACTTTGTGCTGATAATCGGCTTCAACTATTTCTATGTTTCAATGCAGTATAATCCACTTGAGATCGCAAACAACCTCAGACAGAACAACGGTGGTATCCCTGGTATCAGACCTGGCAGACCAACTTCCGATTATCTTAAGAAGGTTCTGTCAAAGATAACATTGGTAGGAGCTGTGTTCCTCGGAATAATCGCTATCTTCCCTATTATCTTCACTTCGATCACAAAGATGAATATTGCAATGGGCGGTACTTCGATCCTTATCGTTGTATCAGTTGCTCTTGAAACTGCAAGAACTATGGAATCTCAAATGATGATGCGTCATCATAAGGGCTTCCTTGAATAAACCATAGGCTTTACGTTTGAGATAAAAAGGAGTTAAAAATGAATATTATTCTTTTAGGCGCTCCCGGTGCGGGAAAAGGAACTCAGGCTGAGGTTATCTGCAAGGCTCTGAACATTCCTACTATTTCTACAGGCAATATGCTCAGAGCGGCTGTTAAGGCTGGCACTGAGTACGGTCTCAAGGCTAAGGCTGCTATGGACGCAGGCGACCTTGTATCAGACGATATCGTAATTGGTATCCTTAAGGACAGGATCGCTGAGCCTGACGCTCAGAACGGTTTCATTCTGGACGGTTTCCCAAGAACAGTTCCTCAGGCTGAGGCTCTTGACGCTATGGGCGTTAAGATAGACAAGGTCATAGAGATATATGTTCCTGACGAGACTATCCAGCAGAGACTTTCAGGCAGAAGAGTTTGCCTCGACTGTGGCGCTACTTACCACACAGCTTTCAAGCCTTCAAAGGTAGAGGGCGTGTGCGATGTTTGCGGAAAGCCGATCGTTATCCGTAAGGACGACGAACCTGCAACAGTTATCAGCAGACTTCAGACATATCACAAATCAACCGCTCCTCTTAAAGATTACTACGGTAAGCAGGGTAAACTCGTTACTGTTGAGGGACAGGATAAGGTAGAGGACACTTCAAAGCTTGTTCTCGAAGCTGTTAAGGCATAGATCCGAGGCGTTTTTAATGATATGCGTTAAATCCAATAAAGAGATCGAGAAAATGCAGAAGGCGGGCGCAATAACCGCCGGAGCATTGATCGCTGCGGGCGAGGCTATCAGACCGGGTATGACTACCTACGAGCTTGATAAAGTCGTTCACAGATATATCACTTCTCATGGTGCAAAGCCAAGCTTCCTTGGCTACGGCGGATTTCCAGGCTCAGCCTGCATTTCCGTCAACGATGAGATAATCCATGGTATCCCCGGTCCACGCAAGCTTTGCGAGGGCGACATAGTTTCAGTAGACGTTGGTGCTTACATTGATGGCTATCACGGAGATTCCTGCAAGACCTTTGCTGTAGGCAAGATTTCCCCTGAGGCAGAGGCTCTGATGAAGTCCACCGAAGAAAGTCTGTATCTTGCAATAGATATGGTAAAGCCGGGCGTTAGACTTGGCGACTTGGGTGCGGCCATTCAGAAATACAATGAGGACAACGGCTACTCCGTTGTAAGACAGTTCGTAGGTCACGGTGTGGGCAAAAACCTGCACGAAGATCCGGAAGTTCCAAACTATGGCAAGGCTGGTCACGGCATCAGACTTGTGGCAGGCATGGTAATAGCCATAGAGCCTATGATAAACATGGGTACGGCTGATATCAAGACAATGCCTGACGGTTGGACTGTCAAGACAAAAGACGGAAAGTGGGCGGCTCATTTTGAGCATACAATCGCAGTTACTCCTGACGGGGCAGTTATCCTGACCAAAGTATGACGGAGAAAAGCGTTGTAGATATACCGATCGGTTCAGTGGTGCTTGCGAACGCAGGCCGTGATAAGGGCAGATATTTTGTTGCGGTAGCTGCCAGCGGCGGTTTTGTGTATATCGCAGACGGCAAGGAGCGTAAGCTCGAAAAGCCAAAGCGTAAAAACATAAAACACATTTCACCTGCGGGCGTCAACATCAGCACTGATGAGCTGACAAACAGGAAATTAAGACGGCTGATACAAGGTTTTGACCCAAACCGTGTTACAGCAGACCAAAACCTTTTAGATGGGGAGGTTTTTTAATGTCAAAGGAAGACGTTATCGAACTTGAGGGAACGGTAATTGAGGCTAAGCCAAATGCAACGTTTCTGGTAGAACTTTCAAACGGTCATAAAATCCTTGCTCATATTTCGGGTAAGCTGCGTATGAATTATATTCGTATCGTACCCGGAGATAAGGTAACGGTCGAAATGTCACCGTATGACTTGACAAAGGGAAGAATCACATGGAGAGCTAAGTAAGCTTTCCCGTAAGTTTAAGAATTTTTAATTCTTGTCGCTAAATTCAAAGGAGGTATTTCAATGAAAGTAAGACCTTCAGTTAAGCCTATCTGCGAGAAGTGCAAGGTAATCAAGAGAAAAGGCAAGGTTATGGTAATCTGCCAGAATCCTAAGCACAAACAACGTCAGGGCTAACAAACCAATAATGGAGGTGCAGCTAAATAATGGCTCGTATTGCTGGTATCGACCTGCCAAAGGATAAGAGAATTGAAATTGCTCTTACTTATATCTATGGTATAGGTCAGAAAACTGCTACTAAGATTCTTAATGAAACAGGCGTAAATCCTGACACAAGAGTTAAGGATATGTCTGAGGACGATGTAGCTAAATTGCGTGAATATATTGACCATAACATCACTGTTGAGGGCGACCTCAGAAGAAATGTTGCGCTCAATATCAAGAGATTGACAGAAATCGGTTGTTATCGTGGTCTTCGTCACAGAAGAGGTCTCCCAGTTAGAGGTCAGAGAACAAAGACCAACGCAAGAACTCGTAAGGGTCCTGTAAAGACAATCGCTAATAAGAAGAAGTAAGGAGGGTGTGAACAATGGCTCAGGCTAAGAAGAAGACTACTATTCGTCGTCGTCGTGAAAGAAAGAACATTGAACAGGGACAGGTTCATATCCAGTCTACTTTTAACAACACTATCGTAACTATTACAGATATGCAGGGCAATGCTATTTCTTGGGCATCTGCCGGCGGACTCGGCTTCAGAGGTTCTAAGAAGTCTACTCCATTCGCTGCTCAGACAGCTGCTGAAACTGCTGCAAGAGCTGCTAAGGAGCATGGCCTTAAGACAGTTGAAGTTTTTGTAAAGGGACCTGGTGCTGGCCGTGAGGCTGCAATCAGAGCTTTGCAGTCTGAGGATCTTGAAGTTAGACTTATCAAGGATGTAACTCCGATCCCTCACAATGGATGCCGTCCTCCAAAGAGAAGACGTGTATAGTTTATAAGACAATTTGAGTTTGTAGTTTACTCAAAGTCGGGTAAGCAATTCGGCTAAGACCCGATAACATTTAGAAAACGGAGGTATTTACCATGGCAGTAAATAGAGAACCAATACTCAAGAGATGTAAATCTCTCGGAATCAGCCCAGCAGTTATGGGTATCGCTAAGGAAACAAAGCGTGATCCTAACGCTAACAAGAGAAAGAAAGTTTCAGAATACGGTATGCAGCTTAAGGAAAAGCAGAAGCTCAAGTTCATCTATGGCGTTCTTGAGAAGCAGTTCCGTCACCTGTTCGAGCTTGCTGAGAAAATGGAGGGTCAGGCCGGTGCTAACCTCATTACTCTTCTCGAGTCAAGACTTGACAATGTTGTATACAGAATGGGTCTTTCAATGACAAGAAGAGAGGCTCGTCAGCTCGTTGTTCACGGTCATTATCTTGTTAACGGCAAGAGAGTTGACATTCCTTCTTACAGAATCAAGGAAGGCGATGTTATCTCACTTAAGGAAAACAGCAAGAAGAGCGAGAAGTTCAAGCAGATCATTGAGGCTAACGCTTCAAAGGCAGCTCCTACATGGCTTGATGTAAACAAGGACAACCAGACAGCTAAGGTTCTTCGTATGCCTGTTAAGGAAGACCTTGACTATGACATCGAGGAGCACCTCATCGTCGAGTTGTATTCTAAATAATGTATTGATAGTGGTTCTTACGGTATGCACTCTTCAAGAGTGCGTATCGGAGAAATACTTGATATGTTTTTGGAAGTGTATGTGTTATTGATCATATAAAACAATCGAGTTTGAAAACAGGAGGGTCTTAAATGCTTGAAAAAATAGAAAAGCCTGAAATCGAAACAGCCGAGCTAAAGAGCAACGGAACATACGGCAAGTTTATTCTCGAGCCTCTGGAGCGTGGCTATGGTATTACGCTCGGAAATAGTCTGAGACGTGTACTGCTCTCCTCTTTGCCAGGCGTCGCCGTTACATCGGTAAAGATCGACGGTGTACACCACGAACTATCAACAATTCCCGGAGTTAAGGAAGATGTTACTGAGATCATTCTTAACCTCAAGGGTTTAACTGCAAAGCTTTACGGCGAGGGTCCTAAGACTATCTACATTGAGGCCGAGGGCGAGTGCGTTGTCACTGCCGGCGACATCAAGACAGATTCTGAGGTGGACATTCTTGTTCCTGATATGCACATTGCAACTTTGGGACCGGGCGCAAAGCTTTATATGGAAATTGTCATCGACAGAGGTCGTGGATATGTTTCTGCGGAAAAGAACAAGGCGCTTATGCCTAACGCCCCTATTGGTGTTATTGCAGTAGACAGTATTTATACGCCTGTATTAAAGGTGAACTTCACGGTTGACAACACCCGTGTTGGACAGATCACCGATTTTGATAAGCTGACATTGGAGGTTTGGACCGACGGTACTATCTCCGCTAAGGAAGCTGTATCAATGGCAGCCAAACTCCTCAACGAGCATCTGAATCTCTTTGTTGATCTCTCAGAAGAGACTAACGTTGTAGAGATGATGGTTGAAAAGGATGAAAAGGGCAAGGAAAAGATCCTTGAGATGACCATTGAGGAACTTGACTTATCTGTGCGTTCATTTAACTGCCTGAAGCGTGCAGGAATTAACACGGTTAATGATTTGATTGAAAAGTCTGCTGAAGAAATGATGAAGGTAAGAAACCTTGGTAAGAAGTCATTCGACGAGGTCAAGGAAAAGCTTCATTCATTGGGTTACGACCTTAATTCAGAGGACGATAATTAAAGTAAGGAGTGAAAATCTATGCCAGGCACAAGAAAGCTGGGAAGAACTAGCGACCAGAGAAAAGCAATGCTCAGAGCTATGGTTACTTATCTTCTCGAAAACGGTAAGATTGAAACCACTGTAACAAGAGCTAAGGAAGTTGCTGCTATGACTGAGAAAATGATTACTCTCGGCAAGGCAGGCGACCTTCACTCAAAGCGTCAGGTACTTTCTTATGTAACTAAGGAAGACGTAGCTAAGAAGCTGTTTGACAACATTGCACCTTCATACGAGGGCAGAAACGGCGGCTATACAAAGATCATCAAGATCGGACCACGTCGTGGCGACGCTGCTGAAATGGCTATCATTCAGTTGGTTTAATAAATTTTGCATAGCATTCAAGGCTGTATCCGTAAGGGTACAGCCTTTTTTATGTGCTTATATTTGGGCATTGGTATCAAGATATGCGGGCGAACGTTGTTCGCCCCTATGTTTGTTGCGGTTGCTTGTGGTTATTATAGAAGCTCGTTGCCTAAAAGTTCAATGAATTTCTTGCCTGCTATTCCGTTTTGTGAATAGCTGTGGTTTTTGAGTATATTGTTCACGGCTTTCTGTGTGCCTGCACCGAAAATATCGTTTTTATCAAGGTTGATATTGTGCATACCCTTTTTCTTTGCAAGCATAAGAAGATATTTCAGTGCAAGGACGCCATCGCCTTTATCACCTTTTTTGTAGCCTGTGGTATCGAGATTTTTTGCGTTGGAAGGGTAAAGGTTAAGGCACTTTTTCTTCATTATGGCAGGGTAGTCTTTGTAAGCGTAGTTGCAATCGCAGCGGTCGGAAACACCGTTTACAGTTCCTTTGCTTGTATACTGCCACATTCCATAGTTTGATATGGCAGGCTTTGCAACGTCAAAGTGTGCCACCCAAATGTCATAGCGGTTTTTTACGGAGTCTGATACCTTGCGCTTGAAAAAGTTTGCGTAGCTGTAGACAGCCGCATAGTAGCCGTTGCTTTCGAGATAGTCGCAGAAGGCTTCTATAATTTTGTTTATGGCAGCGTTTGGAAGTTCACTTTGGGAAGCGTCCTCGATATCAAAGGCGAGGGGATATTCAAACATTTTGCCTTTGACCGCTTCAAGAAAAGTTTTCGCTTCCGCAAGTGCATCGGCTTCTGTGAGGGCGTAGGAATACCAGTATGTGCCGATATTAAGACCAGCCTTTCTGGCGGCGGCATAGTTCTTCTCAAAATTTTCGTCTTTTTGACTGATGTACTTGCCGTAGCCTGCGTTTATCATCACAAAGCTGTAACCCTGTGACTTCACCTTGTCAAAATCTATTCTCCCCTGCCAATGGGAAACATCGATGCCCTTAGCTTTTTCCATTGCCGTCACCTCCAGATTTTTTTGCCGTCTGTACGCCAAAGTAAAATGATATCACCACAGTGAAAACTGTGATGAACTGCTCTCCGCTGACTATCCCTTTCAGCGTGAGGATACAGAACACGCTTGTCATAAGCAGTGTGACAAGCGATTTTACGTCAATGAGCTTTGCGAGTTTTTCTTTCATGAATATCTCTCCCTTTCCATGTCTGTTATCTTTTGTTCCGCTGCCGCCATTCTTGAAATGAGTGCGTTATGCTCGGAAACTGTTTGTTCCAGCCTATCTATTCTATATATAATAAGCCGTTCGGTGGCTTCCTGTGATTTTTTGTTTTCTTTAGCTCCCGAACGAGCTATTATAAGCTGGCAGGCTATGCTGGCGGCCGCCGCTATGAACGCCGCTATTACTGCTTCCATGTTTATCACCTCCTATTTATCCCGAAAAAGAGGTGTTTTGTTGCATAAAAAATGCAACAATTGCAGAATTGTTGCCAAATTAAAATATAAATCATTTGTTTGCACAGTTTTGGTGCGGCACTTTTGTGCATTGGTCACATACTTTCATGAACAGAAAAGATATTTGTTAAGACGTAAAAAAACCACGGCTGAGTTTACATTCAGCCGTGGTTTTGTCTTTCGTATGGTCTTATTTCTCAGGCAGAAGCATTGCAGCCGCAATATATGCGATAACTCCTGCACCGCCTGCACAGCCTATAAGCACTGCACAGATACGGACTATGTTCACGTCGATGTTGAAATACTCCGCTAGTCCTGCGCAAACGCCTGAAATTATCCTGCCTTCTCTTAATTTGTAAAGTGGCTTTGCCATTTCTATCACTCCTTATCTGAAATTAAGCGAAATTTCGCCGATACCGTTGTCAATGTCAAGTTTTATTTTGTAGAGAAGCTCGTTCTCTTCTGTTGTGCTATTTATTTTCACTTTGCTGTCTGATTTTATCTTATAGTCGTTTTTGCAGCCGTCAATATCAAAATTTATTCTTCCTATGCCGCCGTCTATCTCAGCGTCGCCGAGAAGCTTTCCTGAAAAGTCTGTTTCGCCTACTCCGCAGTCAAAGTCGGAATCGTTAAAAGTGCAGTCTTTGAAAACTGTTTTTCCTACTCCAAGGTCAAAGTCGGCTTCATTTTTGCAGGTGACGTTAATGACCTCTGAGCTTCCTGCACCGAAATCTATGTCGAGGTTTTCACAGGTCAGATCTGAAAGCTTCATTTGTCCTGCGCCTGCGTCTATCTTTACAGTGTCAAACGCTTTTTCAGGAAGCTCTATAGTCAGCGTAGGCTGACTTCCGTCAAAGGAGATATATCCGCCTTTAAGGTGCAAAAGGCTGTCGGCGGTCTTGACCTGAAGCTTGCTGTTTGATGACGAAAAATTTATCTTCTCTGGGAGATTTTCTCCCGTGACGTGGATATTTTCGTCACTGCTCTTTTTGATGTTGAGATCCCCTGCGGAGAAATTGATCTCCATATTATCTATAGTGGCAACGTCAAATGTTTCGTTGTAGGAATAACGCTTGCCAAGGCTTTTGGTGTTTGTGACCTTGATAAGCACCACGCCCACAATGAAAAGCACTATGCCGATAATAAATATCGTCAAAAAAAATGGGAAACGTCTGCGTTTTACGTCGCCTGTATTATCATATTTTGCCATTATGCCACCGCCTTTGAGCTTACAAACCTATGGACAAAGTTTGTGAATTTGTTGAAAAGGCTTACACAGCCACGCCATATGCACCTTATAACAGGCATTACAATCATGCCTCCAAGTCCGATACAAATAAGTCCTGCACCGATCAGGGCAATGCCTGCGGGATAGACCGTGAAAAGCGTTACTATACCGCCTATTGTAAGGGAGAAGCCTGTTGCGAAAACTGCAATTATTATGCTTAAAAGCGCACAAAGTATCGCCAAGGCTATTGCGGCAAAGGCACACATAAGGCTGAACCATATTGGGCTTGTGATGATGATAACAAGAAGCTTTGAGAGAGAATTGCCGTTATGTGGCACATTATTGTCAGTATCACGAGCCTGTGAGGGGTCAGCGGCGGCTTCCATTTGAAATACCGAGTCGCCTTGTGGGTGTATGCCACTGTCCTGCAAAATTTTGTTGGCAAGCTCTTCGGGCGAGCCGAGGTTTGCGGCAGTTTCAGCTTCATGGGCTGCACCTGCATCAAGGAATATCTCCTCATAAAACCCCATTGCGTCATTTATTTCATCTTCGGCAAGTCCGCCGTCTTCAAGCAATCTGCGCAGTTGGGTAAGATACTCAAGTCTGTTCATGTGTTTTCTCCACCTTTTTCTAATAATATACGGTCTACCATATTCTTATGCTTCTTCCACTCTCTGCGGTATTCTTCAAGAGCTTTTTCTCCCTTTGGGGTAACGTGATAATAACGTCTGTTCCTGCCCATATATTCCTTATCGTAGGTTTCAAGCAGCTCGTTTTTTTGAAGCCGTTTCAGTACAGGATACAAGGTGGATTCTGAAACGTCCACCGCACTGCGTATGAACTGCGTTATCTCATATCCATAGGTATCCTCTCTGTCTACCACTGACAGTACCATGGAATCAAGCAGTCCTGCACTTATTGGAAAGCCCATTTACTCTCTCCTCTCTTTAGTCAGCTCAGTTATTATATAGATCTATAATACTATATCGTTGAATATATTATACGTCATATAATATTATTTGTCAAGGGGCAAAATCAATTTTTTTTGTTATCATCACTTTATGTGAGTTAGTTTTGAATAATTGTTTGCTGAAAATTCCTAGACGGCCTTGAAGAAGCGTCAGCCCTCAGGGATATTTCCCATATGCCTGCGAGAGTAAAGTGTGCAATGCTTGGCTGGCGGACGCTTTCTGAGGCGCTGAAAGATAAATAGGGTATAAAAATGCCGCTGAGAGAGTTCTCAGCGGTCTTTTTCTATTCTGCTTTAGAAGTATTTTCTTTCTTCGCCTTGCTGTCAGCCTTTGAGCTATCATTCTTTTTGCTGTCAGCGGATTTTTCTTCCGTGTCCTTTATGGAACTTGCAAGGTGGGTGAAGTCGGGGAGCTTATCCCTTGTTAGAGTGAGATTGTTGTTATACATCTTGATAAGCTCGGCGGCGGTGTTGTTTTCTTCAGCAAGCTTGCCGTCATCGGTCATAAGATAATTTCCGCCCCATTGACCTATGAACGCCCACATGGCTTTTTCGTCTGCAATGCTCTGTATGTCAGGGAAGCTTCCACATTCGCTCATTGCGATAGGCTTGTTCTTTGATATGCTTTGCAGGAAAAGCATTATGTTCACCTGTGCGTCCTTATTGCCGTCGTCATAAACATCGCAGGAAAGCACGTCGCAGTATTTGTCGCCCACATACCAATCGGCATTCTGTGCTGACCATACCCATATGAGATTGTTCAGCTTGTGGTATTTCGTCTGACGCTCGTACATAAGCTTCCAAAGCCATTTGTAGGCTTCCTTGTCATTGCCCCACCAGAAATCGCCGTTGCTGGCCTCGTGGAGTGGTCGCCAAAGCACTGCTATTCCCTCATCACGGAGGGTGGAGAGTTTCTCAGATACGGTGTCGATATCCTGAACGATAGCAACACATTCTTTGCTTACCTTGCCGTCCTTTTGAAGCTTTTTGATATCCTCAAGGCTGAGTTCTGCGATATTTTCCTTTGTAACTGCCTTTTTGATGTCAAAATCCGTCTGGTCGGCATAATATTCACGCTTGTCGTCAGGGGCAGCCCAGTGCCACATATAGCCCACTATGCCGTCCTTTGAAGCCCAATCCATGGCGATGTTCATCTCGGTGTCGGTGGTAATGCTGTCCTTTTCAGTGGCAAGCATAAGGTCGCCAAAACGTATTGCAGGGTATTTTCCTGTGGTTTTGTATATCATGTCTGTTTCAGCAGATGTGCCGATGGTGTCATGCTGACCCAAAAGCACCTGCTTGCCGTAGCTTTCGCAAAGATACTGATAAAGCGCTTTTGCATTGTAGTCGGAGTCTTTGTTTGAAAGAGCAGGCTTTGATATAGTAAGGTCAAGCTTTGATATATCCTCGCTTGCGGTGAGGGTCAGGCAGTCAACGTCAAGTCCGCCGTCCACAGGGATAACGGATATTGCCGTCTTGCCTTTTTCTATGTAGATGTTCTTGAAAGTCACCTTTTCAAACTTGCCCGAACCGCTGGCTGAGAAATCCTGAAGCTTTTTGCCATTCACAGCTATGCCGTTCACACACGGCACATCGGAAGCCACTGTTATGGTAAGGTCATAATACTGTGAGTCGGTAAGCTCGATCTCTCTTGACCAATCTTCCTCAGCGGAAATGTTCGTCACATAACCCTTGCCCTTGTAGCCCTTGCGGTCACTTTTTACTTTCGCCTTGCCTGAAACGGAGCCTGTTTCGGCTTCAACGCTTTTTGAAAACTTCACATAAGGTATGGCGTTTGCCACTATCTTTGTTTCTTCGTAGTTTTTTAAAGCCTGCTCGTCAGCCTTGCTGTCATCGTTTGTCTGTTTCTTTGTTGTGGTTACAACAGATGTTTTTTCGGGGGCGGTCATGCTCTCGTTTCTGCCTATCTGCACTCCGCAGCCTGACAGCGTGCAAATTGCTGCAACAGCCGCTGCCATTATCCGATAATGTCTCATTTCAATATCCTCTCAAATTTTGTCTTTTGCTCAGAATGTGAGCGTGTATGTTTTACCTGTTTCCGTGTCAAACTCTGCTGCGCCGTCTGTGTACAAGGTCTGTATCTCGCTGCTTGCAGTGTGTACCTTTACACTGTCACACACTATCCTGCACTTCTTTCCGCACCTTGAGTGAATGTGGCAGGCTTTTATCTTTGAGTCTTTCCACTCAAGGTCGATAACAAAGCCGCCTCTTGCACAAAGTCCTTTGAAGCTGCCCTCCGACCATTCTTTCGGCAGTGCAGGCAGGAGAATTATCTCGCCGTTCTCGCTTTGCAAAAGTGCCTCCGTGATACCAGCTGTGCCACCGAAATTTCCGTCTATCTGGAAAGGAGGGTGCATATCGAACATATTCTCGCTTGTGGAGTTTGAAAGAAGTGCTATAACATTTTCGTACACTTTTTCGCCGTCAAAAAGTCTTGCCCAGTGGTTTATTATCCATGCCCTTGACCAGCCTGTGTGTCCGCCGCCGTGTGAAAGACGTCTTTCAAGGGTAGCCCTTGCGGCTTTGGCAAGCTCAGGGGTCTTTCGCATTGTTATGATGTCAGCAGGATAGAGTGCGAAAAGCTGTGAGATGTGCCTGTGACCAGGCTCTACCTCGTCATAGTCCTCTGCCCATTCCATTATCTGACCGTATTTGCCTATCTCAGGTGCAGGAAGTCTGTCTCTGGCTTCAAGGACTTTCTTTCTGAAACCTCCGTCAGTTTCAAGTATTTTTGAAGCTTCCGCAACGGCAGTGAAAAGCTCATAGATTATCTGGCTGTCCATAGACGGACCTATGCAGATAGAGCCTTTTGAGCCTGAAGCTGTGAGATAGGTATTCTCAGGGGAAACTGACGGGCAGGTAACAAGTCTGCCCTTTTTGTCTTCGATAAGGAAGTCAAGGAAAAATTCTGCCGCTTCTTTCAGGGTGTCATATTTCTCGCTGAGAAACTCTCTGTCCTGAACATAGAGATAATGCTCCCATATGTGCAGGCAGAGCCATGCTGCACCCATTGGCCATTGTGTTCCGGGTATCCACAAGTCCTGCGGTGCGGTGTCGCCCCATATGTCAGTGTTATGGTGACAGACAAAGCCACGGCAGCCATACATATTCCTTGCGGTCTTTCTGCCGTTTGGACGGAGCTTCTCGATATGGTCGATAAGAGGCATATGCAGCTCGGAAAGGTTGCAGTTTTCAGCACACCAATAGTTCATTTCGGTATTGATATTGATAGTGAATTTACAGCCCCAAGCAGGCCACATATCCTTGTTCCAAATGCCTTGGAGATTTGTAGGCAGGGTCTTTTCTCGGCTGCCTGCAATAAGAAGATATCTGCCGAAATTGTGATACATTTCAATAAGCTTGTTGTCGGGATCGCCCTCTTTCACAAGTGCAAGTCTTTCGTCTGTAGGCAGGGTGGAATTACCTGAGCTGTTGTCGCAAAGGGAGATATTCGCACGGTCATAGTATGACTTGTAATCTGCGATATGGTCAGCTTTAAGCTGTGCATAGGTTTTTTCCTCGGCTCTTTCAACGTCAAAAACAGCCTGTCCCTTGTAATCCTCACAGCGGTAGCTTGTCTGTGCGCCAAGGAGAATAGTCACCTCGTCGCAGTCCTCACAGGTTATGAAGCTTCCATATGGGTAGACCTTTCCGCCCTTGTGGAGTACCTTTATATAAGCGGCAAAGTTTATGCCGTCCTCTGAGCCGCATCCACCGTAAAAGAGGATATCGTTGTCATGAACGGGCGAGTTATCATCAAAATAATCATCTCTGCCGTCAATGCGTACACGGACGCTTATCGCTTTTTTATCGGAAGCCGTTATGTGCATAACAAGCACCTGATCGGGCTGTGAGATAAACACTTCTCTTGTGTAGTCAACGCCGTTTATGGCATATTCTGTGGTGCAGACAGCGGTGTTAAGGTCAAGGCTTCTGCTCTTGAAGTTACATTCGCTCTCTTTATAATGTATAACGTTCATGTCGCCAAGGGGCATATAGTGCCTTTGATTTACAGGCGTGCCGCAGAAAGCGTCATAGATTATTTTTTCAGCCTCGTTTATTTTCTCCTCAAAAAGCAGTTTTCTCACTTTTTCGAGATTAGGCAGTGCGGACTTATTATTTCTTTCACGGAAGCCGCCCGACCAGACGGAGTCCTCATTGAGCTGAATCCTCTCTTCAAGTGGCTGAGAGAACACCATTGCGCCTATCCTGCCGTTTCCAAGGGGCAGTGCTTTGTTCCAATCGTCTGCAGGGGTCTTATACCAAAGAAGTGCGGAAGTATCCATAGCTATTCCTTTCGTTATCTGTATTTTAATATGGTTGTAGGTTACAATCCCTTATATTATAGCATATTTTGTTTGGGTTGACAAGGGGGGAGGGGGTGTGCTTGTGAGGCATTCGGAAAATGTTGACATGGAAGATAGTTTGTGATACAATAAAGGTATATAACAAAAGGGGGAGAGCATATGGCTATAGATAAGGCAGATTGGCATTGGGACGATACTGAAAAGCTGTATAGGAAAACAAATAATGTTGAGGGCAAGCTCACGGAGGAACAGCAGGAAGAAATATGGCTGTTGGCGTCAAATCATATAGGATTATTTTTAAGGTGGCTTATTGACAGGGGTTTTAACGAGCTTATTGATGAAAGTGACGAGGAATCCTGTGTGCAGGTCCGTGAGGGCAAAATGAGCGGTGCGGAATATCTTATGCACATATTGGACGGTGCATTTTGTGAGAATGATATAAAACCCAATGTCCGTGACTTTGCGGTAAATTATTACGATAAGCAGTATTTTAATGATTATGGTAAGACTTGTCCTGCTAAAGATCTGTGTGTGCCGTGCTATAGCTTTATATCAGGTGACGATGACTACAACGCCTTGAGACCTCTTATAGACGAAGCATACGAAGAATATTGTCGTGAGAAATAACAAAACCAGTGTAAGCCCACAGCAGGCTTTCACTGGTTTTGTTTATCATTTATAAAAAGTTTAACAATATTTTATACGCTGTTTTTATGTGCGAATTTTTTCTGCAATGTTCTGAAAAGCGTCAAAAATCTCTTCTCCCGAACGTCCCAAGGCTCTTATGGCTATGCCACGTTCCGTGTGAGTGGCACAAAGCTGTGCGCTGTCAGGGTCGCCTGTGTAGTCGGCTTGGTAAATGCTTTCCAGCATTGTCTTGTCAGGGGTGTAGATATACATAAATCCCGTGTGGGTGAAGCTCTCGAAAAAGCCTTTTTGCCGTATGGGCAGTGCGGCGGGGTCGATAAGAGTGTTGTCGATAAAATCCGCCCTGCCGTCAATTGCTATCTCGGTGCGTGAGCGAAAGCGCTTCAAGCCAAACTCCTCCCCCATTGCAGTTCTGCCACAGCAGTATATCTCAGAGAAAATAAGCTCAGAGCTTTCTGTGATGTTCACCTTGCCCATAGAGATATGCTCACAGCCTGTGAAAGTCATAATAGGGTGGGGCATATAGCAAAGCCTTGCGTTTTTGCGCACAACAAGCTTTATGCTCTGTTTTGATACGCCGCCGTTTGTGTTGAAAAGCTTTTGATAGCCCTGATCTGTGAAAATGACCTTGCAGTTTTCCCCCACAAAAAGCTTTATCTCGTTTTTGTCACCTGCCAATACTCCTGCTGAGCCACACATTGAGATATATTTCGCCCAGCCTTTTTGGTCATAAAATGGTGAATACACCTTGAAAGGGGGAGCGAAATATAAGTCCTCAGTAACGTTTTTTTGTCCGTCAAAGGCTGTTGACAGGCTTAGTCTGCCGTTCATTTCAGATCCTCAAAAAGCACTGATTTTTTTATCCAGTCTATGACCTGAGAAACGCCCTCACGGCTCATGAGATTTGTGAAAAGAAACGGTCTGTCGCCCCTCATGCGCTTTGAGTCGGAAGCCATTACTTCAAGGGAAGCTCCAACAAGTGGCGCAAGGTCTGTCTTGTTGATAACAAGCAGGTCGGAACGTGTCACGCCAGGGCCGCCTTTTCTTGGTATCTTTTCACCCTGTGCAACGTCGATAACATAGATAGAAGCGTCTGCAAGGTCAGGGGAGAACGTGGCGGAAAGATTGTCGCCGCCGCTTTCAATGAAAACTATCTGCGTGTCAGGGTGCTTTTTCACCATTTCGTCAACGGCTTCCAGGTTCATTGAGCAGTCTTCTCTTATGGCAGTGTGAGGACAGCCGCCTGTTTCAACACCAACTATCCTGTCAGCAGGCAGGCATGAGTTTTTTGTAAGAAATTCTGCGTCCTCTTTGGTGTAGATATCGTTTGTTACAACGCATATGGAATATTCTTTTGACATTTCTCTTGTAAGGCGTTCGATAAGTGCGGTTTTTCCCGATCCCACAGGTCCGCCTACGCCTATTTTTACATAGCTCATTTTTGGTACTCCTTATTATATTATATAAATCATAGCTTATGACATATACTGTCTTGAATACAGCCGTTCGTGCTGCATTGCACGCAGGTCAAAGCCTGCGCCGCTTATGCCGATATCGTTTATATCAGTGAAAAGGGCTTTTTCTGAAGCGGAGGATATAAGCTCAAAGCTCTCTCCGAGAATTTTCTGCCCCGCAAGCTGACTTAGAGGTACAAGCTTCACGCAGTTTGTGACTATTGCGGAGCATATGGAATAGCCGTATACCGCAAGCCCCTCTGAAAGCTCGATACCATTGTCACGCATATAAAGCCCATAGGCGATGCACTGATGACCCTTGCATATGCCCTGCTCCGTCAGGCTTTTATAAAGCCCTGTGAAGCTTTCCCGACCATTGTTGCATATTTTGAAAAAACGCCTTGTGACCTTTTCTGAGCCGCTTCGTATCTCAAATGGTGTTTTCACCGCAGAGTATATCTCATCAAGACGGCAAAGCTCCTTTTCGTCAGCATTGTATGCCGCTGCCGCCGCACCAAGCTCATTGTAGGGCAGCACTGAGATGTAAGAATGGAGATATTCTTCAAGCCCTTTTGGCGAAGTGATGATATCATGCTGAACGTAGGTTTCAAGCCCGTTTGAAAGCGTGAACGCACCCACTGGGAAAAGGCTGTCGCATATTTGCAGAATGTGCATAAGTCCTGCGGTATCGGTCATTTTTTATCAGCTCCGTTTAGTGTGAATGTTCGTGGTGATGATGTTCCCCATGCTCGTGGGAGTGGCTGTGTGAGTGTCCGTGAGCTTTGCAGACGATAAAATCGTCAAATCTGCCTATGATGTTCTCGCACTCAAAGCCGAGGTTTTTCAGGTGCTTTTCTGTAGGCTCGTCATGTGGGATAAGCACGTTGTCTTCAGATATTTTAAGTGACAAATGCCTGTTGCCTATCTCAAAGCAAAGCCTGCCCATTTCCTGCATAGTGTGAACGTTTATCTTGATAAGAGGACATCTTGTGAGCTTCACTGCTACGCAAAGCTTATCGTCAAGATAGATGATATCCCCGTCCTTTAGGTTTTCGTCAATGGCAATGCCTATGTCACGTCCTCCTGCGGTGGTTTTTCTTATGCGCTTTTTCTCGGCTTCAAACCAATCAAGCTCAACTGTGTCTACTTCTACAGAGGGGGTGCTTTCAGAAAGATTGCCTAATATTTTTTCTGCTATCATTTTTGTTTCCTCGCTTTAGAACATAAAGTAACGCTGTGCCAATGCAAGCTCGTCAAAAGGCTCGCAGGTAATAACTTCGCCGTCAACTGTGACAGTGTAGGTCTCAGGGTCTACTCTTATATCACCGCAGACGTTGTTGTATACCATATCAGCCTTTGAGATGTTTCGGCAGTTTTTCACAGGAAGCACCTGCCTTTTAAGACAAAGCTTCTCTTTTATGCCGTCCTCGTAGGCGTATTTTGATACGAACGTGATACAGGTGCTTGAAAGGGCAAGCCCGTGACCACCGAACATTTCTGTGTAACACACAGGCTGAGGGGTAGGGATAGAAGCGTTTGCGTCGCCCATTTTTGATGCGAAAATAAATCCGCCCTTTATTATCATGTCAGGCTTTGCACCGAAAAATGCAGGATTCCAAAGAACAAGGTCTGCCACCTTGCCAACTTCCACTGAGCCTACATATTCTGATACGCCGTGGGTTATAGCAGGGTTGATAGTGTATTTTGAAATGTAGCGTTTTATTCTGAAATTGTCGTTTCGCTGGCTGTCCTCTGGGAGTGCGCCACGCTGTTTCTTCATTTTGTCAGCGGTCTGCCATGTTCGTGTGATAACTTCGCCTACACGTCCCATTGCCTGAGAGTCGGAACTCATCATTGAGAATATTCCCATATCGTGCAAAACGTCCTCTGCGGCGATAGTTTCAGGACGTATCCTTGAATCCGCAAAAGCAATGTCCTCCGGTACGTTCTTGTCAAGGTGATGACACACCATGAGCATATCCAGATGTTCGTCAAGAGTGTTTGCGGTGTAAGGCATTGTAGGGTTCGTTGAGGAAGGGAGAACATTCGGGAACGCTGCTGCTCTGATAATGTCAGGAGCGTGTCCGCCGCCTGCACCCTCTGTGTGATAAGTGTGGATAGTCCTGCCCTTGAAAGCATTGACGGTATCTTCAACAAATCCGCCCTCGTTAAGAGTGTCGGTGTGGATAGCCGCCTGAACGTCATACATATCCGCAACAGTAAGTGCGTGGTCGATAACGTCAGGGGTAGAGCCCCAGTCCTCGTGTATCTTCAAGCCTATACAGCCTGCCTTTATCTGCTCCTCAAGAGTTGTGATGTCGCTTGAATTTCCCTTGCAGAGATAGCCGAAATTCATTGGCAGGTCTTCGGATGCTTCCAACATTCTGTGGATATTGAACTCGCCAGGTGTACAGGTGGTGGCATTGGTGCCGTCAGCAGGACCTGTACCACCGCCTATCATGGTGGTGATTCCGCTGTAAAGGGCTGTTCTCACCTGAGTTGGAGAGATAAAATGAATGTGCGTGTCAAGTCCGCCAGCGGTGAGGATAAGTCCCTCGCCTGCGATAGCTTCCGTGGAAGCGCCTATTATCATGTTTTTGTCAACGCCATTCATGATGTCAGGGTTGCCTGCTTTGCCTATTCCTGCTATCCTGCCGTCCTTTATGCCAACGTCAGCCTTTATGATGCCTGTGCTGTCGATGATAAGAGCGTTTGTGATAACAGTGTCAAGGCACTCCTTGTCAGTGGCTTTGCAGGATTGCCCCATGCCGTCACGGAGAGATTTTCCTCCACCGAACTTTGCTTCATCGCCATGAACTGTCAAATCTTTTTCCACTTCTGCAATAAGAGAAGTGTCGCCCAAGCGCACCCTGTCGCCAACTGTCGGACCATACATATCGCAGTAAGCTTTTCTCGATATCTCGATCATTTCCTACACCCCCTTGAAGCCAAGCTTTTTAGCCTTTTCAAAGGCTGCCTGCTTGATGTTTTCATCGTCCATTTTTCCGTTTACAAGACCATTCAGACCATAGCCTATGCGGTCGCCGCCGATAGGTATAAGACGGACGGTCTTTTTCTCTCCCGGCTCAAATCTTACCGCTGTGCCTGCGGGGATATCAAGCCGCATACCATAAGCCGCCTTGCGGTCAAACTCCAAAGCCTTGTTTACCTCAAAAAAGTGGAAGTGGGAGCCTGTCTGGATAGGTCTGTCCCCTGTGTTTGAAACTGTAAGCTCAATGCTTTCTGTTCCCTCGTTGAGCTTGACAGTGCCTTCCTCAACGATAAATTCCCCTGGGTGAAGCTTGCTTGCACCCTTTATAGGGTTGTGTACTGTCACAAGCTTTGTGCCGTCGGGCATTGTGGATTCTATTTGTATTTCGTGTATCATTTCAGGAACGCCGTCCATGACGTCATCAGCGGTAAGAAGCTTTGTGCCGTATTGCATAAGCTCAGCGGCTGACGCTCCTGCTCTTGCTTTTTCCATTACTTCCATGCTTATGTATGCCACAGCTTCAGGGTAGTTGAGCTTTAATCCCTGTGCCTTTCGGTCACGGGCAAGCATACCCGCATAATGGAGCATAAGCTTATCCTGCTCTCTTGGAACAAGTCGCATTATTATTCCTCCTATTTATATAGTATAGTGTATCTACTGCTTTTTCTCTGTAAGGGCTTTTCTTACTACTCCCTCAGGGTCGCTTATGAGCATAGTGCCGAGCCATACGACGGTGCCGAGTGCAACAACGCAGATTCCTAAAAAGCTGTCGTTTATCATGTCTGCGGTGGCAGGGGTGAAATATCCTGCGCCCTGCTCTTTGTATTCAAAAAGTGCGTCCACGAGCCACATTATAGATGCGCCCCAGTACATATAGCACATCAGCCCCACTTTAAGCTTTCTGGCTTTTGGTGATGTGTACCATACTATGGTAACGATAACGGCAGCTATGAGTGTGATAAGAAGTGTCATACGGCGTCACCGCCCAGCTTTGCAGTCTCTTTTGACTTACGTTTCAGTATCTTGTCAGATACCACAGTCAGCACAGCCCATACCGCTGTCACAAGAACAGCCATTGATGTTCCGACAGTCGCCATTTCGTGGAATGCTACTGCCATTTCCGAAGGGTCGTTAGCCGCTGTCAGGAATGGGAAGAACGGAGATATCTCGCCATGCCACAGATGTTCAAATGTCAAAAGTCCTGAGCCGCCCCACAGAAAGCCTGAGAGCCTTGTTATCTTTTTAGAAAGAGGAAGCTTGTCCTCTGAAAGAGTTTTGACCTTTGTCTGCTCCTCTGCCTTTGCCTCGTGAGACTTTACTGCCTTTGCCACAATAGTTGTAACGATCGCTTCTGTTGCTGGTACTAAAAAACAAGCCATAATAAAACTTCCTTTCAAAATTGTTTTCTGAGTTTAACATAGTGATAATAAAAAAACAACGCCCTTATAAACCGACAGGCATTGCCGTATCGGTTATAAGAGCGTCATTGCTTTGATTATCAGTATAGCACAGAGCTTTTTATTTGGCAATAGTGTTAATGAAAAATTCTTATTTTATTCAGCTTTGAATAAAAAATAGATGTGAACAAAATGAAAGTCTGACACCTGAATGTTGCATTATTGTCATTTGTAGATTTGCACAAAGAAACTATTCAAAAATGAATAGTTGCGACTTCAATATAGGCTAAATGACGTAAATACGCTATATAAGTGATAACAAAGCTTATTCCAAAGTGAATAATTTTCAGAAAAATTGAAAAATAGCTCTTGACAACTTGCAGGAATGGTGATATAATTCTGCACATAGAGCAATTCAGAAATGACTTGAACGGTCATGCGGATATGTTTCTCAGTGATTTTGAAAGGAAAGTGACCTCAAATGATCAACAACAATTGTCAGCCACCGAGCGCCTCAGGCTCTCCTCGTTTTTGTAATATGGGTAATTTCATGAGGCTTCCTCACGCGACCTCAGCAGAGGGATTGGATTTCGCTATCGTTGGTATCCCGTTTGATACCGCCGCTTCTTTCAGAGCAGGCGCAAGATTTGGTCCTAACGGTGTAAGAAACATCTCGGCAATGATAAAGCCTAACAATGTTGCAATGGGCGTAAACATTATGGATTCACTCAAGGGTGCAGACCTTGGCGACGTTCCTGTGATCCCTGATTATATCCACGAAACATATGCAGCTATCGAGCAGACCTTGGACGGTGTTCTTGAATGCGGTGCAGTTCCGATAAGCATTGGCGGCGACCACGCTATCACCCTTGGCGAACTTAGAGCTATCGCAAAGAAGCATGGAAAGGTAAGCCTTGTGCATTTCGATTCACATCTTGACCTGTGCGATACAGTTTTCGGTCAGAAATACAATCACGGCACACCATTCAGAAGAGCAATGGAGGAGGGTCTTATTGATCCTGAGAAGTCGGTTCAGATAGGCATGAGAGGTTCTCTTTACGATCCTGACGATTTCAAGATCGCCGCAGACCTTGGCTTCACGGTTATCCCAGGGGACAAGCTCCACACATATTCTCCTGAAGATCTTCTCAAGGTCATAAAGGAAAAGGTGGGCGACAACAAGGTGTTCCTTACATTCGATATCGACTTTGTTGACCCGGCTTATGCACCAGGTACAGGTACTCCTGAGGTGGGCGGATTTACTTCCTTTGAAACACTTCAATATATAAGAGCGCTGAAAGATCTGAACTTCACAGGCTTTGATGTAGTAGAAGTTGCTCCTCCATATGACCACTCAGAGATAACAGCTTATATGGGCGCAAATATCATTTTTGAGTTCATGTCTATCCTTGCTTATCAGAAGAAGATCGGCAAGAGAAAATAAAGATAGAAAAATAATTCACTCTCCAATAAATATAATATCAAACGCAACGGAGCGTTGACGGCGGCACTAGGGTGTCTGGCTTGTCAGCGCTCCGAATTATTTAGAAAAGTAAGTGAAAGGTTGGAATCAGTTATGAAAAGCGGAAGAAGATTTGGAATGTTAAGAAAAGTTTGTGCAGTGGCAGTGGCTTCGGTACTTGCGGCAGGATGTCTTACAGCCTGCGGAAGCAGCAAGAACGCAGGTCCGCTCACACTGGATCAGATCAAGAAAAACGGTAAGCTCACAGTTGCGACGGAAGCCGCTTATGAGCCTTTTGAATACATGGACGGCGATAAGATCATAGGCTACAACGCAGATCTGTTCGCTAAGATTTGCGACGATCTGGGGGTAGAGCTTGATTATATCGACCTGCCGTTCCAAGGAATACTTGCAGGACTTGAAGCAAAGAAATATGACGTTGTTGGGGCAACACTCGGCGTAACTGCTGAACGTGCAGGCAAGTATACGATGACTTATCCTATCCAGAACGGAACTACAGTTTTCGTAAAGAGAAAGGGCGATGACAGCATCAAGTCTATCGAAGATATGTCAGGCAAAAAGGTCGGCACACAGACTTCTTGCTACAATGAGGACGATACAAAGAAATTCAACGAGAAGCTAAAGTCAGAGGGCAAGGACGGCTATGCTGAACTGCTCAAATACGACTCATTCCCTGAGGCTTTTGCAGAGCTTAAGAACGGCAAGATAGACCTTGTTGCTCAGAACTATGCAAGCTGCGCTGCAGTTGTAATGAAGAATCCTGACGATTATGAGATAGTGGCTGACGATTCAGGCAAGGCTGAAATGGTCGGCACAGACACTTGGGTATCATGGGCTGTTCGTAAGGAAGACACAGAGCTTTCTGACTATATCAACTCTGAGATACACAAGTTCAAAGAGGACGGAACTCTTGCAGAGCTCCAGAAGAAATGGTTTGGTGAAGCCGTTGACCTGCCTGAGAGCGATTATATCCCTGCCGAGTAAAAAGCACCTTTGAAAGGAGGAAATGCTCCGTCGCAAACGGCGGAGCATTATATATCAATGGAGAATTTCAACATAGTATGGCATTATAAAGACCTGCTGCTGAAAGGTCTTGGCTATACAGTATTCGTATCCGTTGCAGCGATACTTATAGCGCTTTGCGTTGGTATGCTGCTTTCGGTGATGAGAATGGGCGGCGACTCGCTTCCTTCAAGGATACTGAAAAAGATAGTCGCAGTTTATATAAGCTTTGTCCGTGGCACGCCTGTGCTGGTGCAGATATACATTATATATCAGGCGCTTGCAGTAATGGGTCTGAACCTTTCAAACCTGGCGTCAGGCATAATCGCTCTGAGCCTTAACAGCGGCGGATTTATTGCAGAAATAATCCGTGGCGGGCTTACGGCTGTGCCAAAGGGTCAGACGGAGGCGGCCAGAGCCTTGGGCATGAGCGAGCCAAAGATACTAATGAGGATAGTTTTCCCACAGGTATTCAAGGTAGCTTTGCCGCAGCTGACAAGCGAGTTCATAAACGTTATAAAGGTGTCGCCGATGCTTTCTGTGTTGGCGATCGTAGAGCTTACAAGAACGGCTCAGCGTCTTGTAACGCAGACATACATAAACCTGCCTTTCTATATTGCTATCGCAGTTATGTATTTTGTTATCTGCGCAGGACTTGAAGAACTTGTAAAGCTTCAGAAGAAAAGACTTGAAAGAAGATAAGGAGGCGCAGATATATGGACGAATTTATGCACGTTGCGGAAATAGCGCTTCCGCTGCTTTTGCAGGGTCTTGGAACAACGGCGGCAATATCGGTGCTGTCTATCCTTATTGCAATGGTGTTAGGCTCGGCGGTAGGCTATATGTGCCTTTCAAAAAATAAGGCTGTTGAGCTTATCGCAAGGGCGTTTATAAAGATATTCAGATGCACCCCTTTTATGGTGCAGGTATATCTTGCATATTACGGACTCCCTGCTCTTGGTCTGAATGTTTCAGCGTTCTCAACAGGCGTTATAATTCTTGGAATGTACACAGCGGCTTATACCGCAGTTATCCTTGAAAGCGGCGTCAGCGCTATCCCAAAGGGACAGTTTGAAGCTTCATATGCAATGGGAATGTCAAGATTTAAAACAATGGTGAGAATAATTTTTCCGCAGACTTTGAAAATAATCGTTCCGTCACTGACAGGACAGTTTGTTCAGACTGTTAAGGACTCATCTATCCTTTCTATCATCACAGTTGCAGAAATGACAATGATGACAAAGGAAGCTATCGGTATAACTTTCAGCCCTCTGATAGTTTATATCTGTGCAGGCGTTCTTTACTGGGCGCTGAACCTTGTTATCGAGTTCGCATCAAGATGTATAGAAAAGCACAACAACCGTGTTGCTATCTGACGAAAAAGGAGTGTAAAATACAATGGCTGAAAGCAGAAAGCCTGTTATATCGGTTCACGATCTGGCAAAGAATTACGGGGAGCTTAAGGTCCTCAGAAAAATAGATATGGATATTTACAAGGGCGAGGTGGTAAGCGTTATCGGCCCCAGCGGCTCCGGCAAAAGCACTTTTCTCAGATGCCTGAACTATCTCGAGGAGCTGACATCAGGCGAGATAGATATAGGCGGAGTTTCCCTAAAGGGCATCGACGAGGACAAGCACAACAAAAAGCTCAACGAAAAGGCTGCAAAGGTCATAAGAAAGAACGTTGGAATGGTGTTCCAGCAGTTCAACCTTTGGCCGCACAAAACAGTGCTTGAAAACGTTATGGAGTGTCCTGTTCAGGTTAAAAAGGCTAACAAGGAAGAAACAAAGAAGAAAGCCATGGAGCTTCTTGCGAGAGTTGGAATGGACGGCAAGGCAGACGCTTATCCTACTCAGCTTTCAGGCGGTCAGCAGCAGCGTGTGGCTATTGCGAGGACTCTTGCAATGGAGCCTGAGGTCATACTCTTTGACGAGCCGACTTCCGCCCTTGACCCTGAGTTCGTTGGCGAGGTTCTGAACGTTATGAAAGACCTGGCTAAGGCAGGAATGACAATGATAGTTGTCACACACGAAATGGGCTTTGCGGCAGAGGTGGCAAACAGAGTCTGCTTTATGGACGGCGGCTATGTTATCGAGGACGGCACCCCTGAGGAAGTGTTCAAGCACCCTAAGAGCGACCGTGCAAAGCAGTTTTTCTCAAAGATACTTAATGTGTAAACTATAAAGCCGCAGAAAGGAGTGCAGACAAATGGATTATGAGCAGCTAGGGCACATTCTCGAAAGTATCCACCCAGGAGTGACTATTGCCGACAGCAGCGGAGTGTTCAGATTTGTTTCAAACTCCTATCTCAGCGGCAGAAGCGTAAAAGGCTCTGACATAATAGGTAAATTCGCAGGCTCAGAGGAAATGATGAAGATGTTTTCCCCTTGCGTGACGCAAATGGTTTTTGAAAGCCACAAGCGTGTCACAACGGTGCAAAAAGGCGTTGACAATGACGAAACTTTCGTCACGGGAATACCGGTATTCAAGGACGGAGAGCTTGAGATGATAATAAGCTATTCCTCTTGGGAGATAACAGGCTTTGACGACCTGAGGGAGCGTTACAATGTTTTGCAGTATCAGAACAAAAAGCTTCTTGATGAAATAGAGCTTATGACAGGACGTGACGGTGGACAGCGTTATATCGCCCAAAGCAGCCGTTCAAGAGACGCAAGGCGGCTTGCAGGAGTTTTCTGTGACGCAGGCTGTCCGTGTTACATCTATGGTCCCACAGGAAGCGGCAAAAGCTATCTTGCTTCCACTATATACGGCAAAAAAGGAACGCTTTACACCTATGACTGCGCACCTGTCGGGGAAGAAGTCATAGAAAAGGAGCTTCTTGGAGAGGGGTCGATGATATCGCCGCTTTCGGGCATTTACGCTGTGATAATAAAGCATATAGACAGGCTGTCGCCTAGGCTTCAAAGGGCAGTCCTTGAAAAATGCGCAAAAGCAGGCATTGTGCCTGTGGGGCTTTCTGAACATTCGGTGGAGGAGCTTAAAGGTGCTGACAAGCTGTCGGAGGAGTTTATAAGCGAGTTCGAGCCTTATCAGGTGCAGATGTATTCTCTTGGCGAGCGTGCGGAGGATCTTAAAAGCTTTATCGACTATTATCTCGGCTCGGCAAACAAGAAATACTCACGGAGCGTTGAGTTCACCCCTCGTGCCATGGGCTGTTTGTTGGGATATGATTGGAAAGAAAATATCGACGAGGTGCATAGGACTATCGAGCGTATCGTTCTTACTACCGAGAAGAAAAAGGTGGACGTTTTCGACTTGCCTGACAGGATAACAGGCGGTTCGTCTGAGGTATTTGCACAGAATGCCTCCCTAAAGGATATGCTTGAATTTTACGAAAGCGGACTTGTGATGAGAGCCTATGAAAAATACAGAACATCTGTGGCTGTGGCACAGAAGCTTGGCATAAGTCAGGCGACGGCGGTGCGGAAGATACACAAATATGCAGGCAGGGACGTTGAATGAATGAGCGTTTTGATGTTATCGTTACGATACTTGAACTTATCGGCACTGCAGCGTTTGCGGCAAGCGGTGCGCTGACAGCGATAAAAAGGCGTTTTGACCTTTTCGGCGTTATAATAATAGGAGTGACAACGGCTGTGGGCGGTGGGATAATGCGTGATATCGTCATCGGAAGTCATCCTGTGGCGGCGTTTCGTGACCCCCTCGCAATGAGTGCGGCGGCTTTGATATCGGTGCTTGTGTTTGCTGCCTTGGCTGTAAAAGGCGACCTGGGGGGCAAGGCGTTGAAGCTTTATGATACTGCAATGCTCATGCTCGATACTATAGGGCTTGGCATTTTCACTGTTACAGGTATAACAGCGGCAATGAGGAGCGGCGTGTCAGACAACACTTTTTTGCTTGTGTTTTCAGGAGTTATAACAGGCGTTGGGGGCGGAGTTCTCAGGGATATTTTCGTGAACAAGAAACCTGAGATATTTGTGGGCAACATTTATGCCTGTGCTTCTGCCACAGGTGCAGTGGCTTTTCTGCTTTGCTATGGCATGATGTCGTTCATGCTTGCCTGCATGGTGAGCCTTGCGGTGACGTTTTCTCTAAGGCTCATGTCGGTGAAATTCGGTTGGAATTTGCCGAAGATCCAGATAAAAGCCAGACAGGAGCGGAGGATAGCCGCCACGAAAGAAAATCTCATAAATAAAAAAGGAGCATAGACTATGAAAAAGTTTATTATTACCATAAGCCGTGAGTTCGGCTGCAACGCAAGAGAGGTCGCAAGAAAGGCGGCGGCTGAGCTTGGCGTGGAGTTTTATGACAAGGACCTTGTAGATATGGCGGCAGAGCGTGCAGGCATAAGCCGTGACTCGTTTCTTGATAGTGAGGAAATGCTTGACAAGAACGCTGACCGCCTGCTGAAGTCATTTGGCTACGGCTCATCAACTCAGTTTTATTCCGACAAGGCTGTAAAAGCACAGGTGGATATCATCAGAGATCTTGCAAACAAGCGTGTATCCGCCATATTCTTCGGCAGATGTGCAGACTATGTTCTCAGAGAATATCCGAACCACATGAACGTTTTTCTCTATGCGCCTTTGGAAGCAAGGATAAAGCATATGTGTGAGACTTATGACCTTTCATGGCCGGAGGCTGACAAGCTCATAAAACGTGTTGACCGCCAGCGCCACAACTATTATAAATACGTCACAGGCAAAAATCGTGGTGACCGTGACAACAAACATCTTATGATCGACGTAAGCGAATACGGCACTGATCTCACTGCCGAGATGATATGCTTCGCTGCAAGAAAGATGTTTGAGGACTAAGCTTTCTACTGATTACCAAATCTTCATTTGTGGGGTGCTTCTGCTTTGGAGCGCCCCTCTTTTCTTATATTTGTGAATATGAACAAAATGCAGGATATAAAGTTTCTTTATTCATACAACATTTTCTGTAAGTTTAAAAGACAGCTTGCGTTAATAAAAAGTTTATATATAAAATATAAAATGACTGATTTTCAGTATTGCAGTTGTAGTTGCTGCAGGATATATCATAGGTATATCGAAAGAAAAGTTTCGTGGAGTAAATTATTTTCAAAAAGTAAAATGAAAGTCAAACAAGAAAATCCTGCAAAGCGCAGCTGTAAATATAGGAGGAATGTAAAGTGAAAAGGTTCAGATTTATAATCAAACGGCTGCTTTCAATGATAGTCATAATGTTTTTGGTATCCTTTCTGGTGTTCGTTGTTCTGAGAATGTCAGACGCAGACCCTCTCACAGTAATGATAGGGAACAATCAATCCACTCCTGAACTCAGGCAGGCTCTTACAGAAAAATATCACCTTGACGACCCTGTGCATATACAGTATCTCAGGTGGATAAAGGGAGTTCTTTCAGGCGACTTCGGCACAGACTATGTTGACGGTCAGGACGTAAAAGGTCTTATAATGTCAAGGCTTCCAATAACATTCGGACTTGTGATAATGAGTTCCGTCATAGGCTCAGTGATAGCTGTTATAATGGGAGTTGCAGCGGCGCTGAGAAAAGGCAGACCCTCAGACGCAGCAATTTCGGGACTTATGCTTGTGCTTTCAGGTGCGCCGTCATTTTTGGTAAGCATACTGATACTTATTTTCATGACAAAGTACGTTCCTGGATATTCGTTTATCGGAACATATACAAATTTCGGAGAGTTCTTACAGCGTATAATGATACCGAGCCTGATAATGGCACTGACGTTCGTTGCGATGCTTGGACGTATCACACGAAGCAACATGATAAATCAGCTTCAATCTCCTTATATCGCAACGGCGGCTGCAAAGGGATTAAAGCAAAGCAACATAACCTACAAGCACGCTTTTCACAACGCCGTTATTCCTGTTATAACAGTTGCAGGATATATGATAGCAGGCTCTATAGGCTCGACAGTAATAGTTGAGCAGGTCTTTTCTCTTCCTGGTATAGGTGGCCTGCTCATATCGGCGATAGAGGAAAACAATTTTCCAATAGTTCAGATACTTGTGCTTTTCATGCTTGGAGCTTATCTTGTAATGAGTTTTGTTATCGACATACTTTATACCGTTCTTGATCCGAGAGTTGATCTTAAATAAGGTGGGATTTTTAATGAAGAAGAAAAATAAAGCAGGAACGTTTTTCACACCTGTTGTGGCGGTGACGGGAATATTCCTTGCGGTCATAGTTTTCGTATCGCTCTTTGCAAGCGTTATCGCACCGTATGACCCTCTTGCCACAGACGTGAATGCCATATATGCACCCGCCTTTTCTGAGGGACACATTTTCGGAACTGACGGACTTGGCAGAGATCTTTTTTCAAGGCTCATATGCAGTGCAAGAACTTCCATTCTGAATGCCTTTCTTATAGTTGCCATAGAGGTAGTAATAGGTGTTCCTCTTGGGCTTATCTGCGGATACTACAGAGGTCCTCTTGACAGTATCGTAATGAGGGTGTGGGACGTTATAAGTGCAATACCGCCACTTCTTCTTTCCTTTATCCTTATTGCGGTAATGGGAAAGGGCATGATGACAGGTATCATCGCCATAGGCATTTCTTATATCCCTCTTACAACAAAGACCGCAAGATCAATGATAATGACAGAGAAAAAGGCGGTGTATGTTGAAGCCTGCAAATCAATGGGCTTTTCAGACGCAAGGATAATTTTCGTGCATATCCTGCCGAACATCATCACACCTATGATATCGCAGTTCACACTTGATATCGGTACAGCTATCACATCAATGGCGACTCTGAGTTTTCTGGGACTTGGTGTTCAGGCTCCGAATGCCGACTGGGGAACGCTTCTCCGTGACGGCATGGGCAACCTTTATAATAGCTCGGCACTGCTTTTTATACCTGCAATATGCGTAATACTTGTAACAGTATCCATAAACCTTTTCAGCGACGGTGTTCAGAACTATCTCGACCCGTCATCAAGAAAGCTTCCGTCATTCAAGAAATACGAAAAGAAACACGGCATAAAGAAGCTTTCAGCAGTTAAGGCAAACGGGGAGGCGTAAAAGATGAAAAAAGGAAACGTTCTTGAAATAAAAGACCTTTCTGTAGACTTTATGACAGTTAGAGGTATCGTATACGCCGTTCAGGGCGTTGACCTTGAAGTGAAGCAAGGGGAGATACATGGTATCGTGGGCGAGAGCGGCTGCGGAAAAAGCGTAACATCAAAGTCGGTCATAAGGCTCCATAACGAGGAGACCACCAGATATGCAGGAGATATCTACATAAGAGATGACAGCGGCGAGAAAGACGTTCTTGCAATGAGCAAAAAGCAGCTCCGTGATTTCAGGGGCAGCACAGCCGCAATGATATTCCAAGACCCTATGACTTCCCTTGACCCTATCATGAAAGCAGGCGAGCAGATAGCAGAAATGCTAAGGGCGAAGAAAAACTTAAATCGCCGTGAAGCAAGAGAAAAGGTCATCGAGATGTTTGAAAAGATAGGCATAACACCTGCGGAGAAAAGATACGAGCAGTATCCGTTTGAAATGAGCGGAGGAATGTTACAGAGAATAATGATAGCAATGGCTCTTATATGCGAGCCGAAGCTTCTTATTGCAGACGAACCTACCACGGCGCTTGATGTTACTATACAGGCGCAGATACTAAAGCTTATAAAAAAGCTCCAGCAGGAAAGCGGAACGTCGGTAATATTCATCACTCACAACCTTGGTGTTGTGGCTGAGATTTGCGACAGCGTAACTGTAATGTATGCAGGAAAGGCTGTTGAGACCGCAAGCGTTGTGGATATTTTCGACCACCCTGCTCACCCATACACAAAGGCGCTCCTTGAAAGCAATCCAAGAGAGAGCGACACAGAAAAAAGAATGAAAAGCATACCTGGCAGTCCTCCGCTTCTGTATGAAAAGTTCAAGGGCTGTGCCTTTGCACCAAGATGTAAGTATGCTGACGATAAATGCAGAAGCTGCGTGCCTGTTACAGAAAATGTGTCTGAGGGACACAGCACAGCTTGCTTCAAGTGGCGGGAGGTGACATCACAATGAGCAAAGAAAAAGACAGACAGCCTTTTATAAGCGTCAGAGATCTGAAAAAGTATTTCTGCCTTGACAATTACAAGCTTGCAAAGGCAAAGACAAGATATATCCACGCCGTTGATGATGTTAGCTTTGATATCTACAAAGGCGAGATATTCGGCATAATAGGCGAGAGCGGCTCGGGCAAATCAACCATAGGAAGATGCGTTCTGAAGCTTATCGACGTTGATTCAGGCGAGATATATTTTGACGGCAAAAACATAACTCATGTGAGCCGCAAGGAACAGCAGGAGCTGCGTTCAAGAATGCAAATGGTCTTTCAAAACCCTCTTGCTTCCTTTGACCCGAAAAAGACTATACGCTTTAGCCTTGAAGAATCTGCAAAGGTGCATAAGATAAAGCCTGAGGTCTACAAGGCGAGGATAAAACAGCTTATGGAGTATATAGCGCTTCCGGAGGACTTGCTCACAAGATATCCTAAAGACCTTTCGGGCGGTCAGCTCCAAAGGCTTGCAATAGCAAGGGCGCTTATGCTGGAGCCTGATTTCATTCTTGCAGACGAGCCTGTTTCGGCACTTGACGTTTCTGTGCAGGCGCAGATATTGAATCTTATGCTCGACCTGAAAGAGGATAAAGGGCAGACGATACTTTTTATCTCCCATGATCTGAACGTTGTCCGTCACGTTTGCGACAGGATAGCGGTGGTATATCTGGGAGCGGTAATGGAAATGGGTACGGTGGAGCAGGTATATAACAGCGTTGCTCACCCTTACACTCAGGCACTTATTTCAGCAAAGCCAAAGGAACATCCTCTTGAAAATAAGAAGCATATCCTGCTGGAGGGAGATATACCGAACGCAGTGGATATCCCCGAGGGCTGTCGCTTTGCAGGCAGGTGCAGATATTTCAAAGAGGGCTTGTGCGACAACCGCACGCCAAAGCTCAAAGACATTGGAAACGGGCATTACGTTGCCTGTCATTTCCCACTAGGCATTGACCGCAGCAAGACTGCTTCGGATATGTAATAAATCTTTTGAAGAAAGGAAAGTTATCATGAAAAAATTCTCACGCAAGATCGCGGCCGCTGCTGCATTGGCAATAACAGTTTCAAGCTGTATGACAGGCTGCTTCAACAACACGGGTTCCGGTTCAGGCTCAGGTTCTTCAGGAGGAAATTCAGAGACAGTTCTCAGAGTAGGCTATACTCAGGAGCCGTCATCATTTGACCCTGCCGACTTCACTATCGTGGCAGCAACTCTCACAGGTTATGACTGCTATGACACGCTTCTTAACTTCTCACATGACGGCACAACAGTTGAGCCCGCCCTTGCAGAATCCTGGGAGCAGGTTGACGATACTACATACACATACAAGATAAGACAGGGAGTAAAGTTCTCAGACGGCAATGAAATGACAATGGACGATGTGCTTTATTCTCTTAACAGAGTAACAGAAGACAACTATTATATGAGCTATCTTTTTGCAAACGTTGACAGCTTTGAAGCCGACAACGATACTTGGACGCTGACAGTTCATCTTAAGCAGCCTGACTCATCATGGCAGTATGTTCCTGCAACATCAGCCTGCACTATAGTCGAGAAGTCTGTAACAGAGGAGCAAGGCGACAAGTACGGCACTGCTGACGGAAAGACTGTCGGCACAGGTCCTTACAAGCTTTCTTCATGGTCATCAGGAAGCGAGATAGTTCTTGAAAAGAACGAAAACTGGTGGGGCGACCCTGATACTCTCGATATCGACAAGGTAGAATATTACGTTATCGAGGACGAAAGCGCATTAGCACTTGCGGCAAAGGGCGGACAGATAGACTTTGTCGAGGGTATGTCAAACAGCGTTATGTCTGTATATCAGAGCTGTCAGAACTTCAATATCCTCTCATGCGAGGGAACGACTTCAAACTATATCGCATTCAACACAGCTTCAAAGCCTTTTGATGACGAGTGGGCAAGAAAGGCTGTTGCATATTGTATCGACCGTTCTCAGATAACAACAACTATCGGCGGCGATTATGCAAAGCAGTCGGCTGTTGTTCCAATGAGCGAATCCATGATGTATATGGATAAGGATAAGTGGGATTCAACTATCGCCGAAAGCGATGTTTATACTCAGGATTATGACAAGGTAAAGGAATGTCTTGCAAAGTCAAAGTATCCTGACGGCTTTGAGTTTGATTTCTATACGACTTCACAGACGCAGAAGCAGGCTGAGCTTCTCAAGTCAATGGTAGACGCAAGCGGCTCTATCACAATGAATCTTGTGGAAGTGCCTGACAGCGATATCTTCAGCTATATGTTCGGCTACAAGACAAAGGATAACGGCGAGAGATATTACAACGCAGTCGGCACATACATGATGTCAGATTTCCTTGACCCTATGGGAATGTTAAAGACATTATATGCAGGCTCTAACGCTTGCGAGGGCGGAACGAATGAAACACTTTGGACAAGCACAGAAGCAGACGGACTTCTTGACAAGGCGGCTCAGACAACAGACGACGCTGAGAAAATGGGTTACTATACTGACGCATATAAGATATTTGCTGATGAGTGCCCTTACCTTGGACTATACACATCATCTGATGTTTACGCAGTAAGCGACAAGTTCACATATGACCCAAGTCCGATGTTCTGGTATAACTTCAGTTACGCAGACGTTCATGTGGCAAAATAAGAAATAATATGAAAAAAGGAAGTGCGATAATGTATTCATCTCTGGATACCGTGTGGGTTCTTCTCTGCACAGCTTTGATATTCTTTATGCAGGCAGGCTTTGCAATGCTGGAAACAGGCTTCACCAGAGCAAAAAATGCAGGCAACATAATAATGAAAAACCTTATGGATTACTGCATAGGCTCTGTTCTTTTCTGGGTTATCGGCTTCAGCTTTTTGTATGGCGACTCCATAGGAGGATTTATCGGAACGCCAAGCCTGT
The DNA here is from genome assembly GCF_040914135.1 of Ruminococcus sp. RTP21204st1_B2_RTP21204_210225. NCBI lineage: Bacteria > Bacillati > Bacillota > Clostridia > Eubacteriales > Oscillospiraceae > Ruminococcus > Ruminococcus sp. RTP21204st1_B2_RTP21204_210225. The sequence goes on from NZ_JBCPGA010000003.1 coordinate 75,680, forward strand.
TCGCAGCAGGAAAGTTTGCAGCCGCAGGAGATCTGCCTAAGCGAGTGTTCCTTATGTTCGCAACTGTCTTTTGTTCAACTGCCACGACTATAGTTTCAGGAGCAATGGCTGGCAGAACAAAGTTCAAGGCTTATCTTACATATTCGGCTGTTATGAGCGGAATAGTTTATCCTATAACAGGTCACTGGATATGGAACAGTGCAGGCTGGCTCAAAAGTATAGGCTTCCACGATTTCGCAGGCGGAACTGCCGTTCACGTTGTTGGCGGAACTACTGCACTTATAGGTGCGCTGCTTGTGGGAGCAAGGATAGGCAAGTTTGATAAAAACGGCAAGGCGAGAGCCATACCGGGACATAATCTCACTATCGGAGCTTTGGGCATATTCATTTTGTGGATAGGCTGGTTCGGATTTAACGGTGGCTCGCTTCTCACCGCTCAGGGCGACAATGCGGCGGCAAAGCTTGGGGATATCTTTTTTAACACAAACATATCTGCGGCGGCTTGCGCAATAGCTGCAATGTTCATCACATGGGTGCGCTACGGCAAACCTGACGTGACAATGACCCTTAACGGAGCACTTGCAGGACTTGTGGCTTCAACCGCAGGCTGTGACACAGTTTCGGCAGGAGGAGCATTCTTTATCGGCATAACAGCAGGCTTTGTAATGGTGTTTGGTGTTGAGCTTATAACAAAGCTAAAGGCTGACGATCCTGTGGGTGCGGTAAGTGTTCACGGTCTTTGCGGAGCATGGGGAACGCTTATGACGGGCGTTTTCGCAAAGAAAAGCGGTCTTATATATTCAGGCAGCCCGAAGGATCTGCTTATACAGCTTGCAGGCGTGCTTTCAGTGGCGGCATGGACAGCGCTTATTATGGTGATAGTGTTCACAGTGATAAAGAAAACAATGGGTCTGAGAGTTAGCGAGAACACAGAGATAGTTGGTCTTGACAAGTGCGAGCATGGACTTTCAAGCAGTTATGCGGATCTTCTCAACACTGCTCAGTTCATCACCGCTGCCGCTGACGAGCCTTCAAAGGTGAGGGCTATAGACGAAGCCTCAGAGCTTAACGCTTCTGACTACAAGGCGGACGGAAAGATGCACAAGGTGGTCGTTCTTATGAACGTCGCAAAGTTCGAGATGCTGAAAAATGCTTTGGATAAGCTTGATATAACAGGTATGACAGTTACGCAGGTGAGCGGCTGTGGAATACAAAAAGGAAGCACTGAGCTTTACAGAGGCTCTGAGCTTGAATCAAGGCTTCTGCCTAAGATAAAGGTGGAGATAGTTATAAGCACTGTTCCTCTTGGACTTCTTATCGACACTATCAGAAAGGTGCTTTATACGGGCAAGATAGGCGACGGAAAGATATTTGTTTATGACGTTGCAAACGTTGTGAAGATAAGAACAGGGGCAGAGGACGAGCAGGCTCTTGAATAAGCTGCCATAATAATTGGAATGGTGGACAAGATATGACTGATGATATGAAATACACTGTGTTTTATACAGACGAAAACGGACAGCTTGTCCCGAATGGGGAAAAGCTTCTGAGCATAACCGAGATAGCAAAGTATCGAAACATACCTACCGAACGGCTTAGATATTACGATAAGATAGGGCTTTTAAGACCTGACTATGTTGACAAGCTCACAGGGCGGAGGTTTTATTCGGCACAGCAGTGTGAAAAGCTTGGCACTATAAAAGAGCTTCGCAGGCTGAACTTATCACTGAAAGAAATAGAGGACTATTTCAGCGACAGAAACCTTGAAAAGTCCGAGCGTGTTCTCAGACAGCGTTATGAGCTTTTACAGCAGGAGATAGCGGATAAGCTTGAAATAAGCTGTGTGCTGAAAGAAAAGCTTAAATTTATCAGAGAGCTTAACAACACAGACTTCAAGCTTGACGACCCTGTTATAAAGGAGCTTCCTGAACGATATGCCCTCAAAGGGGAGAGCAACAAGTTCAGGACAAATCTCACTGGTATAGAGTTTATGAAGCTTGAGGAGGCTATAGGCGGAACTTCACCTGTGCTTGCCACTGATAAGGTGGCAATGACCATAAAAAACTCAGTTGACCCTGACGGTATGGATTCCGAGGTCTGCCCTATGGTGTTCTGCTCGGCAGATCAGGCTGACAAGGAAAGCTTCACAACAGTGGCAGGAGGAAAATACGTTTGCGCTTTTCACAGGAATTGCTACAGCTATTTCGGTGAGCTTATAATGAAAATGCGCTGTCTTGCACAGGAGCATGGCTACACCCTTGGAAGCGTCGGGGTGATGATATACCGTATAGACATAACCCTTACGGACAACAGTGATGAAACTATTGCGGAGCTTCAGTTTCCGCTTATAAAAGAAAGCAGGGAGAAATGATCATGATAGACAGAAATGAACTGCACGCCATGAAAACGGCGGCAAGATTTGATGAATTTGGCAACACAAGATTTCCTACAATGGCAAAGAGAGCCGTTGAGCTTGGATTAGAGCCTGCGGACAGCATTAAAAGCGAGGGCATGAGCTGTTTTGCAAGAACAAATCTCGGCCCTACATACACAAGCCACGAAACTTTTCTCAGAAGTCCTTTCTGCGAGGATATCCATAAGGTGTCGGAATATGACGTTGCAGTGGTGGGTATCCCATATGACAGCGGAGCGTCAAACCGCTCAGGCACAAGACTTGGCCCTGCCGGCATAAGACACGCTTCTTCGCAGATATCCCCTTTCAACCCTGACTATGGCGTTGATCTATACGAAAACATAAAGCTTTGCGACGCAGGAGATATCTACACACTTCCTGCAAATGCCGAAAAGACTTTCGACCAGATAACAAAGGGCATAGGCTATATATTCTCTCAGGGGGTAACGCCTATCGTTCTTGGAGGCGACCACTCTACCACTTTCCCTACGCTCAGGGGCATTTCAAAGTATATCGACGGCAATATCGGCGTTATCCATATCGACCGCCACAGCGATTGCGACGCTATCCAAATGGACGAAAAAATGCACGGCACAGAATGGTATCATTCCACTCACCTGCCTAACCTCAGCGCAAAAAATCTTGTGCAGATAGGCATAGGCGGAAACTGCTGCAAGTCATGGTCAAAATTCACCCGTGACAGCGGCTGTACTGCGATCTCAATGGAGGATATAGACAAGTATGGTATCGACAAGGTGGCAGAGCTTGCCCTCGATATCGCATGGAAGGGCTGTAAGGCAGTGTATGTGAGCCTTGATATAGACGTTCTGGAAGCTGCTTTCTGCCCGGGTACTGGCACACCTGATTTTGGTGGTATGCTCCCGAGAGAGCTTTTAAGGCTTCTCAAGCTCGTGACAGCTCCCGGTATCTGTGGAATGGACGTTGTGGAGGTATCTCCTCCGTTTGATGTGAGCGAGATAACTTCACTTGCGGCGTCAAGATGTATAATCAATGTGCTTTGCAATCTTGCGCTGAACAAGTCGCTATATAAACACTGATAATATTTGTATCTGAAAGAGGCAGCTTATGAATGATCGGCAGCTAAAGGAACTTATACTGGCGGCTAAGGGTAAGCTGCCTTTTGATATTTATTTTTACAACGCAATGATAGTTGACGTTTACAGAGAACGGATAATAGACAGCGGCTCGGTGGGGATAAAAAACGGCATTATCGCCGCAGTTTGCCCTGACTTTGAGCCTAGAGCAACAGAGTTTATTGATTGCAGAGAAATGTATCTTGCGCCTTCTTTTATCGACGCTCATATGCACATAGAGTCCTCAAAGCTCACGCCTTTTGCATACTGCGAGGGCGCAGTGCCACACGGAACGGGCTGTGTATTCTTTGACCCTATGCAGATGTCGAATACTCTTGATCTTAAGGGCATAAAAGCTATATGTGAAATGCTTGGGGAAATGCCCATAGAGAGCTTTTTGCAGCTTTCTTCGCAGTATCTTTCTACTCTGAAAACGCAAGACGATATCACCAATGTTATCAAAGAGTGCAGGGCGAAAACTGTGGGTGAGATAAGCGGTGCTGTGGTCGGGAATGAGGAGATAATAAAGCTTCTCGGTGCGGCAAAAAGGGCAGGTGTAAAGGTGAACGGTCACTGTCCGTCAATGGGATTTCGTGATGTTCAGCAGGCGGCTTGCGCCGGGCTTTGTGACGACCATGAGTGCGAAAGCATAAGCGACCTTGAGCAGCGGCTAGCCTGCGGAATGGCGGTGTTGGTAAGAGAGGGAACTATAGAGCCGAACTGCCGAACTCTTTGCGAGGGGATAGTAAAAAATCATATCCCTACGGACGATATAATGTTCTGCACTGATGACAAGTCTGCGGAGGATATAAAGGAAAACGGCTGTATAGATAATGCTCTGCGCATTGCAGTGAAATGCGGTATTTCCCCTGTGTCAGCAATAAAAATGGCAACTCTCAACGTCGCAAGGCACTATGGTGTTGACGATATCATAGGCTCGGTCGCTCCCTCAAAAAAGGCGAATTTTCTGCTTATGGATAGCCTTGAAAATGTGACAGTGAAAAAGGTCTATCATCAGGGCAGGCTTGTGGCTGAAAACGGCGAGTTTCTTTGCAGGCATGAGTTTGATATAACTTGCTATCCTGAGCTTAAAAACACTGTGATATTGCCCAGAGGGCTTGACAGCCATTCTTTTGAGATAAAAGCAGGCTTTGAGAGGGGCTATGTTACTGCAAATGCAATTGAAATGCCCGAGGGTGGCATAGTCACAAGGCTTGTAAAAGGCAGGCTTGAAGTCAGCAACGGCATTGTATGCGGTGATACAAAAGCCGATATTCTGCCCATATTCGTTGTGGAGCGTTTCGGCAGGAGTGGTGAGATAGGAAGTGGCTTTATAAAAGGTCTTGGCATTAAAAGGGGAGCTGTTGCCGCAAGCTTTGCTCAGGAGAGCAATAATGTCGTTGTATCGGGCGTTGACCCTGCGGATATGCTTTGCGCTGTGAAAGCTGTTGAAGCGAACGGCGGCGGTGCGGCTATGGCTATTGACGGTAAGGTGGCAGGACTTTACTCCCTTCCTGTGGCAGGCATACTAAGCGGTGAAAACATCACAGGCGAGATAAAGGCACAGAAAGCTTTCAGAGAAGCCCTTGCCCTCACAGGCGGAAACATACAGCGTATGACGGTGGTGCTTACAGTGTCGCTGTGTCAGACTATCCCAGAGGTGGGGCTGACGGAAAAAGGGCTTTTTGACGTAAATCAGCAAAGATACATACCCACATTCACAGGCGGTGAAGAATTTGAAGAATAAGCCAGAAAATGTAATAATGACAGAGGGCGACCCTAAGAAAATAATATTCCGATTTGCACAGCCTCTTATATTTGCAAACCTTTTTCAACAGCTTTACAACACCATGGACACCATAATAGTGGGCAAGATAAATGGTGACGAAGTTCTTGCGGCGGTGGGAGTTTCCTTTGCAGTGACAATGGTCATGATAGCCGTTGCAACCGGTACGGGCATAGGAACATCGGTGCTTATAGCGAAATACTGCGGTGCTGGAAACAAGTCAAAGGTCAAGACGGGCATTTCCACTGTGCTGATATTTTCACTTATGGTCGCAGCGTTGATAGCGGTTCTTGGGGTGGTGCTTAGTATGCCGCTTTTAAGACTTCTGAAAACGCCTCAGAATATCATAAATGACGCCGCAAACTATCTGCGGATATATTCCTTAGGTATGCCGTTTATGTTTCTTTACAACGTGCAAGCGTCGGTATTTAGTGCTCTTGGCAACTCAAAGACGCCTTTTCATCTGCTTGTGATGTCCTCTTTGCTGAACATAGGGCTTGACCTTTTGTTTGTAGGGGGATTTTCCATGGGCGTATCAGGTGCGGCATGGGCGACTTTCATTGCTCAGGGAGTATCGGCAGTGATATCGTTTCTGCTTCTTACTGACAAGGTATACATAAAAGACCATGAAAGAGCAGAGTTCAGCTTCTTTTCGGGGGCAGTGTTAAAAGAGATGTCGTCCTATGCGGCAGTATCGGTGATACAGCAGTCAGTGGTGTCGGTGGGAATGTTAATTGTGCAGTCTGCTGTCAATCCCTTTGGCTCGGACGTGCTTGCAGGGTACACGGCGGCTTCAAAGATAGACTCCTTTGCGATAATGCCGTTCATAGCTTGCGGAAATGCGGTATCCACCTACACAGCACAAAATCTTGGGGCAGGCAAAAAAGAGCGTATCAGAGAGGGCTACAAGGCGAGCGTGCTGTTATGCGCAGGCATAGCGGTGATAGAATTTGCAGTGATAATGCTTCTCAGACGGCGATTTTTGGGCTTTTTTATGGACTTGTCAAGCTCCTCAGCTTCCGCCATAGAAACAGGCATGGGCTACATGACAGACCTTGCGCTTTGTTATATAATAATGGGAATAAATTCAAGCTTCAACGGAATGTTAAGGGGGCTTGGGTGTTTGAAGCTGTTTTTATCCGGAAGCATAATAAATCTCACGTTCCGAATTATTTTCACCTACGCTCTAGTATCGGTCATAGGCGTATCGGCAGTATGGCTGTCAATGCCGGCAGGCTGGGTTCTGAGTTTTATTTACGGGAGAGTGGGGTATAGGATCATGTGCAAGAAGAAAGATAGTGCAGGGATAAGCGATATATGATAGGTAAAGCATTAGCTTCCGAGCAGTTGTCAGCGGCTGTTCGGAAGCTGTTTTTATTGTAAAACAAAAAACTCGCAAACCCTCATAAATAAAGGATTTGCAAGCTTTCTAACTTGGTGCGGCAAACGGGACTTGAACCCGTACGTCAAGGACACACGCCCCTCAAACGTGCCTGTCTGCCAATTCCAGCACTGCCGCATTTGCTATTCTTTTCGCTGAACTCTTTCGTTCTGTTTGTGTTCCGTGTCATTCAGCTTAATTATTATAGCATTTATTTTTTCTATTGTCAAGGCTTTTTTTCAAAAAAAATCGACTATTTATAAATATACATATTACATACTTATTTGTATATGGTTAAACTCCGCTATTGACAAATCAGTCAGGCGGTATAACAGTTCTGTTGGGCTAGATATTCTAAACCAAAGCGGAAATTGAGCTGTTCCACCTATACAAAACAGTTTCACTCATTATGAATTTTTTCAACAAAAAAAGGACTTCATTACGAAGTCCTTTAATTATTTGTGTAAACTCAGAATTACTTGAGCTCAACAGAAGCGCCAGCAGCCTCAAGCTTTGTCTTGATCTCCTCAGCGTCAGCCTTTGAAGCACCTTCCTTGATAGCCTTAGGAGCACTCTCAACGAGTTCCTTAGACTCCTTAAGACCAAGACCTGTGATCTCCTTAACAGCCTTGATAACAGCCATCTTAGCATCGCCGAATGAAGTCAGAACTACGTCAAACTCTGTCTTCTCCTCAGCAGCAGCGCCAGCAGCACCAGCAGCTGGAGCAGCAGCAACAGCTGCTGTTACACCGAATTCTTCCTGGATAGCGTCAACAAGCTCTGAAAGCTCGAGAACGGAAAGTTTCTTGATCTCTTCTACAAAATTCATAATCTTCTCTGAAGCCATGATAAAAATCTCCTTTTTATTAAATAATTTTTCGGGTCAAAGCCCATTCGTTAAGCAGCATATAAATTATGCAGCCTCGTTGTCCTTGTCCACAACAGCCTGAAGTGTTGCGGCAAGCTTCTGGATAGGACCCTGAAGGGAACCAACCAGCTGTGCGAGCAGAGTTTCTCTTGAAGGGATCTTCGAGAGAGCCTTAACGCCTGCCTCATCGTAAACGTCCTCACCAATGTAACCAGCCTTGAGGAAGAACTTTTCGTCCTTGCAGTCCTCAGCAAACTTACCGAGTATTCTTGCAGGAGCTGTCTGGTCGTCGTTAGAGATAGCGATAGCTGTTGTACCCTCGAGTACGTTTGTGATACCGTCAAGACCAGCTTCCTTAAGAGCAAATCTCAGGATAGTGTTCTTCTCAACGAAATAACTTACGCCAGCCTCTCTCAGCTCTTTTCTGAGCTTTGTATCCTCTTCAACAGTGATACCCTTGTAATCAACGAGTACGCCTGCAGCAGAGTTCTTGAGCATTTCAACGAGCTGTGCAACTCTTTCCTTCTTAGCGGACAATGTCTTTTCGCTTGGCATTTCAATTTCACCTCTTTGAACTAATTTACGCAAACCGTAAACTAACAAAAGAAAAAATCCCTTTCGTCGCAAGACAAAAGAGATACAAAGTCATAATTACTTTGCTATTCCTTTCCTCGGCTGGACTTCCGCAGTTTCCTGCTGCCAACTGTCTTTAGATACGAATGCTCTAATATTATAACAGACCCTTGACCTTTTGTCAAGAGTCTGTTATGCTTTTGATGTAAACTTTTTGTGAACTTAAATATTTATCTTGTGCTTGTTATACTTGCTTGATATCTTAAGCCTTGCCACAGCCTTGCTGAGAGCCGCCTGCGTGTGATAATATTCTGAAATGCTCTGCTTCTGCCTGAGCTTCTCCTCAGCTCTCTCCTTGGCGGCTTCCGCACGCTTTTCGTCTATCTCCTCAGGACGTTCCACAGTGTCCGCAAGAAGCGTCACATATGACGGCATTATCTCCACAAAACCGTCGCTTACCACCGCATAGTGCCACTGGTCGCCCGTTCTGTAACGCAGCTCACCTGCGTTAAGACAGGTTATCATGGGCTGATGATTAGGCAGTATTCCGAAAGAGCCGTCCTGACCCGGGAATATAAGCTCGTCACATTCTCCCGAATAGAAAACGTGGTCGCTGGCAAGTATTTCAAGCTTGAATGTCTTTACCATTTCAGCTTCTCCTTTCGGTGAGGGTCATCACTCGTTTTCAAGCTGTTTAGCCTTTTCGATAACATCGTCGATAGTGCCTGCGTTAAGGAATGCAGCCTCTGGATATTTGTCCATTTCGCCGTCGATGATCTTCTTGAAGCCTCTGATCGTTTCTTTCAGAGGAACATATTTGCCCTCTATGCCTGTGAAGTTCTCTGCAACATGGAAAGGCTGTGAAAGGAATTTCTGTATCTTTCTTGCTCTGTAAACAGCCGTCTTGTCGGCGTCATCAAGCTCCTCCATGCCCAGGATAGAAATGATATCCTGAAGTTCCTTGTACTTCTGCAAAAGTTCCTGAGTCTTTCTTGCAACTTCGTAATGCTCCTGACCTACTACGTCAGGCTCAAGTATTCTTGAAGTTGACTCCAGTGGGTCAACGGCAGGATAGATACCCTGTTCAACTATCTTTCTTGAAAGCACCGTTGTTGCGTCAAGATGCGAGAACGTGATAGCAGGTGCAGGGTCTGTCAGGTCGTCCGCAGGGACGTATACAGCCTGAACAGATGTGATAGAGCCCTGCTTTGTGGAAGCGATACGCTCCTGCAAAGCGCCCATTTCGTTTGCGAGGGTAGGCTGATAACCAACGGCTGACGGCATTCTGCCAAGAAGTGCAGATACCTCAGAGCCTGCCTGAACGAATCTGAATATGTTGTCTATGAAAAGCAGTACGTCCTGATGTTCCTTATCTCTGAAATACTCAGCCATTGTAAGTCCTGTCTGAGCAACTCTCATTCTTGATCCTGGTGGCTCGTTCATCTGACCGAACACTAGGGCTGTCTTTTTGATAACGCCTGAATCTGTCATTTCGTGCCATAGGTCATTGCCCTCTCTTGAACGCTCTCCAACGCCTGTGAATATGGAATATCCGCCATGCTCTGTGGCAACGTTTGTGATAAGCTCCTGAATAAGCACAGTTTTACCAACGCCTGCACCGCCGAACAGACCTATTTTACCGCCCTTTGCATATGGCGCAAGAAGGTCTATTACCTTTATGCCTGTTTCAAGGATCTCTGTTGCAGGCTTCTGATCTTCAAATTTTGGCGGCTCTCTGTGTATCTCCCAATAATCATCAGCCTTGACAGGCTCGCCGCCGTCAATGCTCTCACCAAGGACATTGAACATTCTTCCAAGGGTAGCGTCGCCTACAGGAACTTTTATGCAAGCGCCTGTGGCAGTGACCTCCATATCCTTTTCAAGTCCGTCGCTTGAAGCAAGCATGATAGCTCTGACAGTGTTGTTGCCAAGCTGCTGAGCCACTTCCATGACCTTTGTCTTGCCGTCAAGCTGTACAGTAAGAGCGTCCTTTATCATAGGTAGCTTGCCGTTTTCAAATTCAACGTCAACGACAGGTCCCATTATTTCAACGATCTTTCCTTTTTCCATTTTAATCTCAACACCTTTCCCGAAAGCCTTAACTCTCGTCCTTTTGAGCATTTGCTCCGCTGACGATCTCGGTTATCTCCTGTGTGATAGCCGCCTGTCTTGCTCGGTTATACTGCAATGACAGCTCCTTTATCATCTCCGAAGCACTTGTGGTAGCACCGCTCATGGCGGTCATTCTGGTATTCTGCTCACTGGAGAACGCCTCTACCAAAACGCCGAATATAAGACCTTTCATGTAGTTCGGCACAAGATGATCCATTACCTTTTCAGGACTTGGTCTGAACGTCACGATATCGTGATCCTGCTTTTGCAGAGGGTGTTCAAAGTCCTCACGCTCCAGCGGAAAAAGCTTGAGCATCTCAGGCTCCATATCCATGGAATTTATCATCTTGGTGTAAATAACATAAACCTCGTCAAGATATTTTCTCTCAAAAAGATCTGTGACAGTTTCGGCGATCGCCCTCGCCCTGTAAAGGGTAGGATTTTGAGCCGTGTAAAGGAACTCGGCGTCGATAGTCACGTTCTTTCTTGAAAAATAATGTCTTCCGATCTGTCCCACAACGAAAAGGCAGGTGTTCTTGTGCTTAGCCATTTCCTGCTCTGCAAGCTTTAAAACGTTGTGGTTATAAGCTCCTGCCAGACCCTTGTCGGCTGTTACCACTATGTAGCCTATCATTTTGTCCTCAGGCTTTTTCTCCTCACGCTGGTCGAAATACTTGTGCTCGAACTCAGGTGTGTGGAGCAGTATGTGGTGAATGGTAGATTGGAGCTTTTCAAAGTAAGGCTCGGTGTTTTCAAGCCTTTTCTTGGCTTTTTTCAGATTTGAGGAAGAGATAAGGTACATAGCGTTTGTGATCTTCATGATCTCGCTTACGCTTGCGATCCTTTCTCTTATCTCTCTCATTCCTGCCATGCCTTATGCCTCCTTTCGGTGCAGAGCCTTTATCTGCCCTGCTTAAATTCCTTTGCGGCAGCAACTATCTTTGCGTCAAGCTCGTCTGTCATGACCTTCTTGTCATTTATCTCGGCAATTATATCGCTGTGATTTGCCTCAAAGTAGGAAAGCATATCGAGAGTGAATTTTCTTATCTCCTTAACAGGCACGTCAAGCAAAAGCTTATGCTGTGCGCAACAGAGGATAATTACCTCCTCGTGCATTGAATAAGGGTGATAGAGCGGCTGTTTAAGTATCTCAACGAGCCTGTGACCATGGTCGAGAAGCTCCTGCGTTGTCTTATCAAGCTCAGAGCTGAACTGTGTGAACACTTCCATTTCTCTGAACTGCGCAAGGTCGATACGCAGATTGCCTGATACTTTCTTTACTATCTTGGTCTGTGCCGCACCGCCTACACGGGATACTGAAAGACCAACGTTTACAGCAGGTCTTACGCCTGAGAAGAACAGCTCTGTTTCAAGGAATATCTGTCCGTCTGTGATAGAAATAACGTTTGTAGGGATATATGCGGAAACGTCGCCTGCCTGTGTTTCGATTATAGGCAGGGCAGTGATAGAACCGCCGCCGTGAGCGTCGTCAAGTCTGCATGAACGCTCCAGAAGTCTTGAATGAAGATAGAATACATCTCCAGGGTAAGCCTCACGTCCCGGAGAACGTTTCAGAAGCAGGCTCATTGCTCTGTATGCAACTGCGTGCTTTGAAAGGTCATCGTATACTATAAGAACGTCCTTGCCCTTATCCATGAAATATTCAGCCATTGCTGTGCCTGCGTATGGGCATATGTACTGCAAAGGCGCAAGGTCGCTGGCCATAGCTGTTACAACTATGGTGTAATCCATAGCACCATGCTTTTTAAGATCCTCAACGAACTTTGCGACTGTGGAAGCTTTTTGTCCGATAGCCACATATACGCATATCATATCCTTGCCCTTTTGGTTAAGAATGGTATCAAGAGCAATGGAAGTTTTACCTGTCTGACGGTCGCCTATGATAAGCTCACGCTGACCTCTGCCGATAGGGAACATTGAGTCGATAGAAAGTATACCTGTTTCCAGAGGCACTGTAACAGACTTTCTGTTGCAAACGCCTGCGGCTTCACGCTCGATAGGGTAATAATCGTCATACTCTATCTCGCCCATGCCGTCGATAGGAGCGCCCAGAGCGTCAACAACTCTGCCCAAAAGCTTTTCGCCAACGCCGACACCTGCCCTTTTCTTTGTTCTGACTACCTTTGAACCTTCCGTAAGACCATGGTCAGAGCCAAGAAGAACGCAGCCGAGAGTTTTTCTTTCCACATTCTGAACTATTCCTTTAACGCCTGTTTCAAATTCAACAAGCTCACCATACATTGCATGATTAAGACCGTAAATATTTACGATACCGTCATTTATGGATATTATCCTGCCTGTTTCGTTGACCTGAGTTTTCGCCTCAAAGTCAGCTATCTCACTTTTAAGCACCGAGATAATATCGCTTCTGCTTGAACCTGCCAAGCCGTTCACCTCCCTGATATCCTGTTCTGCAAAGCTTTTATCATACCCTGAACGCTCTTGTCATACTCGACCCCGTTCACTTCAAGACGATAGCCGCCCATGAGGGCTTCGTCGGTATTCACTTCCAGCAGAACATCGCTCACGCCGTATTTCTTTTTCAGCGTTTCTTTTATTTTATCCGTCTGTGCCTTTTCAGGCGGGCAGACGCAGTAAAGCTCAGCTTTAAGTATATTTTTGCTTTTGAGGACTTCATCGTCATATGCGTCAAAAATGTCCATGATGTTATCCATGTGACCCCACTGACACATGACCTTGAGAAAGTTTCTCATGTCCTCAGGAAAAAGCCTGTCTATAACTTTCTCCTTTTCCTTTATTTCCACAGCAGGGCTTGCAAGAGCGTCCTTAAGCTCGTCACAGCTTTCAAAAAGCTCTCTTGAAGCCTTTACGCTCTCAGCCTTTGGCGAAAGCTCAAAAAGCACTCTGCCGCAGACTTCCTCGGGATAAAAGATCATTTGGCAGCACCTACCTCGGAGAGAAATTCATCAACAGTTTCTCTGTCGGAGTCGCCTCCCACATTTTTCTTAATGACCTTAGCAGCTGCCAGTATAGCAAGGTCTGCGATCTGGTATTTTGCGTCGTCCATAGCCTTTTCCTTTTCGTTTGCAATGGACTTTTCAGCTTCTTTCATTATCTTAGCAGACTCGGCTCTTGCATTTTCAAGCATAAGGTCGCATTCTCTGCCTGCCTGTGCTTTAGCCTTGTTTGTTATCTCAACAGCCTGACTGTGTGCGTCGGCTATCTCAGCTTCATAGTCAGCTTTTATTTTTTCAGCGTCCGCCTTAGCCTGTGCCGCACCGTCAAGGTCGCTTTGTATCTTTGCAGACCTCTCGTCCATCATTTTGCACACGGGCTTGAAAAGAAACTTTTTAAGGAGCAGATACAGTACCAGCAGATTTATTATTACCCATACCAAACTTATATCAAGACTTATCATAGCTATGCTCCTTTCATAAAGATGTTTTGTTTTATTACTTCAGGAAGAAGATGATAAGGATAGCTACGATAAGACCGTAAATAGCGGTCGCCTCTGCAAGTGCGCAGCCGAGAAGCAGCGAGCTTCTTATATCCTTTTTAGCTTCAGGCTGTCTTGCGATAGACTCTGTTGCTTTTCCTGTTGCAAGACCGATTCCGATACCTGCGCCTATACCTGTAATAACGGCTACAGCCGCACCAATTGCTACTAACATGATATATACCTCCGTTTTTATTCTTTTACTTTTCTACGCTTATTCTCTTACTTCAGGAAGAAGATGATAAGGATAGCTACGATAAGGCCGTAGATAGCTGTTGCTTCTGCAAGTGCGCAGCCGAGAAGCAGTGAGCTTCTTATATCCTTTTTTGCCTCAGGCTGTCTTGCGATAGACTCTGTTGCTTTTCCTGTTGCAAGACCGATTCCGATACCTGCACCTATACCTGTAATAACGGCTACAGCCGCACCTATTGCTACTAACATAGATCATACCTCCGAATTTCTGTTATCTTAGTCGTCGTCCTCTATTGCTTCATTTATGAACAGGGACGTGAGGAACACGAAAACATATGCCTGAATGAAGCCGTCGAAAATATCAAAGTATGCCGAGAATGCCAGCGGTATCACTATCGGGCAAACGGCGTCGATAAGCTCCATGATGATATAAGACGCAAGCACGTTTCCGAAAAGTCGCATACAAAGCGACAGCGGTCTGATAACAAGCTCCATTACATTCAGCGGAGCGATTATCGCCACAGGTTTGGCAAAGCTTTTCAGCCAGCCCTTCGTTCCTTTTGCTCTTATTCCTGCAACCTCCACAAGCACAATGCTCATGATCGCAAGTCCTGCGGTAACATTCAAGTCTTTTGTAGGCGGTGTAAAGCCCAGCAGACCGATGATGTTCGCAAAGCCTATGTAGATAATGACAGTTGCAAGGAACGGAAAATACGCCATACCCTTTTCTCCCAGCTGTTCTCTGAAGAAATCTCTGAGAAAGCCTACGAATGATTCAAGCATCATCTGTTTCCTGTCAGGGATAAGTTTAAGGTTTCTTGTGAGAAGTATTGAAGCTATCACAAGTATCGCCATTATTATCCATGTTACCACGCAGGACACAGGAACGGGTATACCTCCGAAAATCGGTATCCTGAAAGCTACTTTGTTTTGCATAGCCTCGGAAAGATTTTCGGAAATTCTCTCCAGCATTTTATCACCTCCAAAAAAATAAAACCAATAAGAATGCCAGCCTCATAAGGGTAGAATAAGGTCCTTACCGTTCACCCCCCAGCGGTCGAATGCAATCGTCATTGATTTTATCATGATAAAACATTTTTTGTATGCGTCCCCCTATGGGCGCAGTGATGTAAGACTTGCTTTTTGTCTACGAATATATTATAATACAATCATAAGCATATGTCAAATAGATATTTTCTATTGTAAACATACTCATAGTGTATGGATAGAGAGGAGAGAAACGGTTTATGAGAGAGATAAATTTCGAGCATTATAAGATATTCTATTATGTGGCAAAGTTCCAGAACATAACAATGGCGGCGAACTATCTGTTTTTGTCGCAGCCGAGCATAAGCCGATGCGTAAAAAATCTTGAGGACGAGCTTGGGTGCAAGCTTTTTGTGCGGTCAAAAAAGGGCGTAGAGCTAACAACGGGCGGAGAGATGCTCTTTAAGCATATATCCATAGCCTGCAAGCATATATTCTCGGCAGAGGAGGAGCTTGCGCTGATAAGCGAGCGTGACAGGGCGATAGTAAGGCTTGGAGGAAGCGAGGTGGCACTGCAAAGCTTTCTTATCGACCGAATAGTAGAGTTTCACAGAGAACACCCGAAGATACAGATAAAGATAGACAGTATGTCAACCCCTGACGCTATAGAAGCGTTGAGGGCAAATCTAATAGACGTGGCGGTAGTTACCTCGCCGTTTGCAGACAAAACGGGGCTGAACATAAACGTCATAAAGAAACTTCAGGATATCGTTGCCGCAGGAAACGGTTTTTCCTATCTTAAAGACAAGGAGATATCCCTGCATGAGCTTGTGAAATATCCTCTTATCTGTCTTAAAAACACCACCACCACCCGAAACTATCTTGACCATATATTCAGACAGCACAACCTGCTGTTAAGACCTGATATTGAGCTTACCTCCATAAACTTTGTAATGCCAATGGTGAAGAACAATCTTGGCATAGGCTTCATGCAGTATGCCACCACCAAGGCGGAGATAGAGGCAGGGAACATCTTCAGGGTGAACACAAAAGAGCAGATACCGCCAAGGAGCATATGTGCGGTGACGGCTTCCCAGTATGAAACTCCGGAACCTGTACAGAGGTTTATAGACAGCCTGCTTGAAAAGGAAAGCGTGAATATATAAAAGCAATTTGGGGCGTTGGTGACAGCGTCCTTTTTGTGCTATAGAATAGAACAAAGCGGTGCAGAGTTTTACGCTCCGACACCGCTTTGTTTTGCTTTTTACAGCTCCATTATATATTTTTCCGCAGAAGAAAGTGCGTTTGCACCGTCTGCCGCTGCTGTTATTACCTGCCTGAGAGGTGTAGTACGGACATCTCCTGCCACAAAAAGACCCTTTGCAGTGGTGATCCCATCCTCGCCAGCTTTCACATATCCGCTTTCGTCAAGCTCGCAAACGCCCTCTAAAGCTTGTGTATTCGGCACGCTTCCGATTGCGCAGAACACTCCGTCCACGGCAATGTTCTTTTTCTCGTCGTTTTGCGTATAGGTAACGCCCTCTGCATTTTCGCCGCCTGTTACCTCTTTTATAACTGCACTCATAACAGGCACGATATTATCTGTTTCAGCGACCTTTTTCTGCAAAGCTTTATTTGCTCTGAACTCGTCACGTCTGTGGATAAGGTAAACAGTTTTTGCAAGCTTTGAAAGATAAAGTGCGTCACCAAGTGCAGTATCTCCTCCGCCCACAACAGCCACAACTTTATCCTTATAGAAGAAGCCGTCGCATACTGCGCAGTAAGAAATGCGCTGTTTCTCACCGCCTGCCACGTCAAGATGACGATATGAAGTGCCTGCGGTGTAAATAACCGTTTTTCCTTCTTTTACAGAGCCGTCCTTGAATATGACCTTCCAGCCCTCGGCTGTTTTCTCAAAGCTCTCAGCCTCACCCTCATAAAACTCAGCTCCAAGAGTTTCAGCCTGCTCTCTGAACTTTTCTCCAAGGTCATAGCCGTTTATGCCGTAAAGACCAGGGTAGTTCTCAACTTTGTCTGTAACAGATATCTGACCTGTACCCATGTAGTCCTTTTCACACACCAGTGCGGAAAGCATTGCTCTGCCTGCATATATCGCTGCAGTAAGCCCCGCAGGACCACTGCCTATTATTATAACGTCATACATAAAAACACATCCTTTATATATAGTATACACTCTCTGTCCCTAATTATAAAATGAAAACCGACTTTTGTCAATCAGATATAATACATAGGCTCTGAAACGTTCTCTGCTGACTCTTTATTATAGAAGTCAACGAGCTGTCTGAGGGTGATAGACTCAGTGTAGCTTTTGAGCTTGTTCTCTAATCTCAGCCATATATAATCGTCAAGCACCTGTGCAAATTCTGTGTTTTCGTCATTTACTACCGCAACATCGCTTCCAAGCACCGATGGGTCGAGAGCGTCGATTATTTCTTTGAGTGTTATCTTCTCTGGCTTTTTGTTGAGTATATATCCGCCCCTAGAGCCTTTTATGCCTTTTATGAGCCTTGCCTGCCTCAGAGAAGTAAGCACCTGCTCAAGATATTTTCCTGAAAGTCCACGTCTTTCTGCCACGCTGTATACTGTCACTGTTTCGCCGTTTTCTGAGTTCATTGCAATGTCTGCGATGGCAATTATGCCACATTCTACTTTTGTTGAAATTTTCATTTCTGCACCTCCCTAGAAATGACAATCTTGTCATCTCTCATGCTTTTTATACTTGTCCTATTATTCATAGTAATCCTATCAACATAATATATTTTATACTTTTTTGAGCAAACTGTCAAGAGTCTTCATAAAAATAAGGGCATAATTTAAAAGAAATGTTAAATCTATAGTAATCCTATTGACTTTATATGATTTATGTTGTATAATATCTACAGTAACAAAGAACATCGCACCTTGACAGGCTTGCGGTGATAGCTATATAATAAGAAAACAGGGGGCGTTTCCTTTGAAATTCAATACAAAATTGCTCCATGGCGGATTTGGACCTGAGAAAACAACAGGCTCAACGCTCACTCCGATATATCAGGTGAGTGCCTTTGCGCAGGAGTCGGCTGAGCAGCTTGAAAAAGTATTCAATAATAAAGCACCGGGATATGCTTACACAAGAATAAGCAATCCGACAGTGGCGGCTTTTGAGAACCGAATGAATACCCTTGAAAAAGGTGTTGGCGCAGTGGCTTGTTCATCAGGCATGGCGGCTGTTACAATGTCGCTTCTGAACATTCTTGAAGCAGGGGACGAGATCATATGCGGTGCAGGACTTTTCGGTGGCACTATCGACCTTTTCGGTGACCTTGCGGCATTCGGTATCAAGACCAAGTTCGTAAAGCACGTTACAAAAGAGGAAATAGCCCCTATTATAAATAGTAAGACCAAAGCGGTCTTTGCCGAGCTTATCGGAAACCCTAATCTTGAAATAGTTGATATAAAGTCGGTGGCTGACCTTGCCCATGAAAACGGTGCAGTGTTTATTCTTGACAGTACAACGGCTACACCTTATCTTATAAATCCATTTGACTACGGTGCTGATATCGTGGTACATTCCACGTCAAAGTATATAAACGGCGGAGGAAATTCCATAAGCGGCGTTATAATCGACAGCGGAAACTTCAAATGGGATTATGACAAATTCAAGGGGTTGGCAGAATATAAGAAATTCGGGAAGTTTGCTTATATCGCAAAGCTGAGAAACGGCATATGGAGAAACGTGGGTGGCTGTCTTGCTCCAATGAACGCATTTATGAACAGCGTGGGACTTGAAACACTGGGACTTAGAATGGAGCGATGTTGCCATAACGCTTTGAAGCTTGCGGAGTTTTTTGAAAGCTGTGAGGGCATTGAAGTGAACTATCCTGCACTGAAAGCCAGCCCGTTCTATGACCTTTGTCAGGAAGAACTTGGCGGCAAGGGTGGTGCTATACTCACCATAAGAGCAGGCTCTAAGGAAAGAGCCTTCAAGCTTATAAACGGCTTGAAGCTTGCAACAAATGCAACTAATATCGGAGATACAAGAACGCTGGTCATACACCCTGCAAGTACGATCTACGCTCACGGAAGCGAGGAGCAGAAGATAAACGCAGGCGTGTTCGGCGACACAATTAGAATAAGCGTCGGAATAGAGGACGCATCGGATCTGATCGAGGACTTTAAACAGTCCATAGAAAAACTTTAGGAGGAATTTACTATGGCAGTTGATTACGCAACACTTAAAAAAGGCGGTTTCATGCGCCAGAAGCAGAAGAATAATTTTTCACTTAGACTTAGAGTTGTGGGCGGAAACCTTACGGCAAAACAGCTTGCAACTATTGCAGAGGTGTCTGATAAATACGGCGAGGGCTATGTTCATCTTACATCACGTCAGAGCGTTGAGATACCTTTTATAAAGCTTGACGATATCGACGAGGTAAAGGCGGCTCTTGCAAAGGGTGACACAGAACCGGGCGTTTGCGGACCGAGAGTAAGAACTATCACAGCCTGTCAGGGTGCTGCGGTCTGTCCAAGCGGCTGTATAGATACATACTCTCTTGCAAAGGAGCTTGACGAAAGATATTTCGCAAGGGAGCTTCCTCACAAGTTCAAGTTCGGCATCACAGGCTGTCAGAACAACTGCCTTAAAGCGGAAGAAAATGACGTTGGTATCAAGGGCGGCATAAAGGTCGAGTGGCGTGAAGCTGATTGTATCGGCTGTGGCGTGTGCGTAAAGGCTTGCCGTCAGGGTGCGCTTACAATGGAGGACGGAAAGATAGTCCTTGACAAAGAGAAGTGCAATTTCTGCGGACGCTGCTTCAAGGCTTGTCCTACAGAAGCGTGGGATACTATCCACGGCTATATAGTTTCATTCGGCGGACTTTTCGGCAACCATATCAACAAGGGCGAAACTGTTATCCCATTTATCGAGGATAAGGAAACTCTTATGAAGATTTGCGATACCGCTATACAGTTCTTTGACGATAACGCAAAAGCTGGCGAAAGATTCAAGTTCACTATCGACAGAGTGGGCAGAGAGAAATTTACAAATACTATACTGGAGGTTTATAACAATGGCTGATTTTAAAATAGACGATACAGTGGATATCACCACAGTGGTTTGCCCGACAACATTTGTTAAGGCAAAGGTAGCTCTTGAGGAGCTTGACGACGGACAGATACTTTCCATTAAAATGAATGACGGCGAGCCTGTTCAGAACGTTCCAAGAAGCATTAAAGAAGAGGGTCACAAGATATTGAAGCTCATTGACAATGAGGACGGCACTTATGACCTTATCGTACAAAAGGTGGGAGATTAATGTCAGTAAGAGCAAATAAGGATACTTTCGAGAACGAGATAAACGAGGCAGGAAAGCTTGTTATCGCAGATTTCTATTCAGATTCCTGCGTTCCGTGTAAGCGAATGTCACCGCTTCTTGCGGAAACTGAGGAGGAAGACCCTGAGGGCATAAAGCTTGTGAAACTCAATATCAACTTTGACGGGGAAACCGCTCAGAAGTATAATGTCACAAGCGTTCCGACACTTGTGTTCTTCAAGGACGGAGCAGAAAAAGCAAGACTTACGGGAGCTGTAAAGAAAGCACAGCTCACCGAAACAATAAATTCTATAGATTAAGGAGAAATGGATATGACTATAACAGTAGCAGGCAATAAAAAGGACGTTGCAGAGGGACTTACAGTGGCACAGCTCGTTATCGACGAGAACGTTGAAACACCACAGTACGTTACAGTAACTATCAATGACGAATTTGTAGAGAGCGGTGCTTTTGAAAGCACAGTTCTTAAAGACGGCGACGTTGTAGAATTTCTTTACTTCATGGGAGGCGGACAGTAATGGCATTTACAGACGAACAGCTTGAGCGTTACTCACGCCACATCATTCTTAAAGAGGTTGGCGCAAAGGGACAGAAAAAGCTTCTTAACGCAAAGGTACTTATAATAGGCGCAGGCGGACTTGGCGCACCTGCCGCTATGTATCTTGCTGCAGCAGGCGTTGGTACTATCGGCATTGCAGACGCGGACGAGGTAGATCTCTCAAATCTGCAAAGACAGATCATCCACACAACTCAGGACGTTGGCAAGGCAAAAGTTCTTTCCGCAAAGGAAACAATGGAGGCTATCAACCCTGACGTCAAGGTGAATACATACCGCACCTTTATCGACAGCGAGAACATCATGGATATAATCAAGGACTATGATTTCGTTATCGACGGCACTGATAATTTCCCTGCAAAGTTCCTTATTAATGACGCCTGCGTAATGGCTAAAAAGCCATTTTCACACGCCGGTATCATCAGATTTAAGGGTCAGCTCATGACCTATGTTCCAGGTCAGGGACCATGCTATAGATGTGTGTTCAAGAACCCACCTCCGAAGGACGCTGTTCCTACTTGCAAGCAGGCAGGCGTTATCGGCGCAATGGGCGGTGTTATCGGAAGTTTGCAGGCAATGGAAGCTATCAAGTATATCCTTGGCGTAGGCGACCTTCTCACAGGCTATCTGCTTACTTATGACGCACTTAAAATGGAGTTCAGAAAGGTAAAGCTCCCTCAGGATACAAAGGGCTGTGCAGTATGCGGTGAAAACCCTACTATCACAGAGCTTATCGACTATGAACAGGCAGAATGTGACGGTGTACATCTATGATAAAACTCAGCAAAAGCGATTATGAAAAGATACTGCACCACGCTGAAAGCGAGCTGCCGAATGAGGCTTGCGGACTTATCGGCGGAGTAAAAGAGGGCAGTGACAAGATAATAAAAAAGGTCTATCTTCTCACGAACATAGACCACTCAAACGAGCATTTTTCTCTTGACCCTAAGGAGCAGCTTGCTGCTATCAAGGATATGAGAGCAGAGGGACTTGTTCCTATGGGCAACTGGCACTCACACCCTGAGTCACCTTCACGCCCTTCTGATGAGGATAAAAGGCTTGCTTATGACAAGACAGCAAGCTATATGATACTCTCATTTATGAACAGAGATGAGCCTGTGCTCAATTCTTTCCATATCGAGGGAACGGATTCCACAAAAGAGGAACTTGTAATAGAATAGCAAAAAGTAGGGGCGAACAGCGTTCGCCCGCAATTCGCCCACTCTCGTTTCGTAAGACACAAACAAAAAGCAGTACCCAAAAAAGTACTGCTTTTATTATTTCATCATGCAGATCAAACGGGCGAACGCTGTTCGCCCCTGCAAATGTATCAGCATATTTGCGTGTGAAAAACTTATGAAGCCTTTGCGCTCTTTCTGACCTCTGTGTAGCCTGCCGGTGACGGGATCTCATAATCGTCTGTGGAGTTTATGGCTCTCATCATGCCTGCGATAAGGTCAGGCTGTGTGATAGTGTAGTCAAATCTGTTTATGATGCCAAAGCCCTTGTTGCCGTTGTAGCCGTTGTCCCAGTATACACAAACAACGCCGTTTTTCTTTGCCGCCTTGATAAGATATTCAGACCAGTAGCGTCTGAACTCATTGTAGTCTGCAAACTTTTCTGTCTTGTCCTGTGCACCAAATTCGCCGATAACAACAGGATAACCCTGACTTACAAACTTTTCGTTAAGAAGTGCCATTTGGCTGTCAACATAATCCTCCTGACCCCAGTTGTCATAATTCTTTACCGCATATTTGCCCCACTGAGTTTTTGCGGTCTTGTTCTCGTCAATAGTGAAATTGAATGGGTCATAATAGTGAACTGATATCATGATACGCTTGCCGTCAGCCTTGCAGCCCTTGTCGGTCGGTATCTTGAAATTGTAATCATCTCCTGCTGTGTATTCGATATTGGTGTTCCAACCAGGGAGAAGCAGCCAGCGTTTTTCATTGTTTGAACCTGTTGCTCTCACTGAGTCAACAAATATCTGATTGTATGCGTTGATGTTATCATATGCTTTTTCGTCAGGCTTGCCGTAATCGTTGTTGAATTCCTCATTCATGGACTCGAAGATAAGGTGCTGGTCATAGTCCTTGAAACGGTCTGCTATCTGAGTCCAAACCTTGCCGTACTTGTCTTTTATTTCGGTCTGCTTGTCATCGTCTTCAGCACAAAGCAGCCAACTGTGGTCAACAGTGTAATATCCGTCACCATGCATATTAACTATAGCGAACATATCGTTGTTAACAACATAGTCAACGACCTCCTGAACTCTGTCCAGCCAGTCAGTGTCTATCTTGTAGTCAGGACCGTCGCCTATCATGTCAAGATAAGAAACAGGTATTCTTACTGTCTTGAAGCCCTGCGCCTTTATAGTGTCGATAAGCTCTTTGGTTATCTCAGGGTTGCCCCAGCAAGTTTCGCTTGGCAGCCCACCGCTGGAAGCTTCAAGCTGATTGCCTAAGTTCCAGCCAAGCCCCATGGCTTCTGTTATCTGTGTCTGGTCAAGCTCTGTCCACTTCTTTGCTGTGTCTTTTGCCTCGCTGTCGGAGTTTTTTCCGCAGCCTGCCACAGCCGCTGTCATAACTCCTGCCAGCAGCAGAGCCGCAGCTCTCGATATGAATTTTCTCATTTTTTATATAACCTCTTTCCTTTTTGCGTATGTAAACGATTAACGCTAATGACTATTATAGCACACTGCACAAATTTTTTCAATAGTGAAAAGAAAATTTTATTATGTGGTTGAAATGAGAAATAAGTGGCTGCATATTGCCTGCTGCGGCGAATATCCATATAAATAAGCATTTGCACTTGATTTTGTAATATTATGTGTTATAATAGTAGATAAACTTATAAGTTTACTTTGGTAAACAAAAGGGGATATTCATATGTCAGCACTTCTTATAAGATTATTTATAAAAGACAGAGATAACGTGAAAGATAAAAACGTCCGAAAAAAATATGGCTACCTAGGCTCATGTACTGGTATAGTCCTTAATATTATGCTTTTCCTCGGAAAGCTTATCGCAGGACTTGTGTCAGGGGCTGTGTCCGTTATGGCGGACGCCTTCAATAACTTGTCCGACGCCGGCTCGTCTATAATGTCGCTGGTTGGCTTTAAAATGGCGGCCAAAGCCGCAGACGAAGATCACCCTTTCGGTCATGGCAGAATGGAGTATATCTCAGGTCTTGTCATTTCGTTTATTATAATGATGATGAGCATTGAGCTTGGAAAATCTTCTTTTTCAAAGATCTTTGCCCACGATAAGCTTAGCTTCTCTACTATGACTTTCGTTATCTTAGCCTGCTCAGTGGCTGTCAAGCTTTGGATGTGGTATTTCTATAGAAAGCTTGGCAAGAAGATAAACTCCACCTCGCTTTTCGCCTCTGCCGCTGACAGTCTTTCAGATTGCGCCGCAACAGGAGCTGTTATGCTTGCAATGGTATTCTCTGCGTTCACAGACATAAACATAGACGGCTATATGGGCGTTCTCGTTGCTCTCTTTATCTTCCGCTCAGGCTTTATGACCTGTAAGGACAGCGTTTCGCCGCTTCTCGGCTCAAAGCCTGATAAGGAGTTCGTTCAGGATATCGTTGACACTGCAATGAGCTTTCCTGAGATAATCGGTATCCATGATCTGCTTATACATGATTATGGTGTAGGGAATACCGTTATCTCTTTTCATGCTGAAGTGCCATGCGAAATGGACTTTATGGCGGCTCATGAGCTTATAGACGATCTTGAGGATAGCATGAAAGAAAAATATCACTGCGCAGTGTCTATACATATGGATCCGGTGGCAGATCATGACGAGCAAACTATCGAAACTAAAAAGATAGTAACAGACGTTGTTAAGTCTATCGATCAGTGCTTGTCAATACACGATTTCAGAATGACAAAGGGAGAAAACCGTGAAAATCTTATTTTTGACGTGGTAGTGCCTTTTGATTTCAGACTTTCAGACAGCGAGGTAAAAGCAAAAATATCAAAACGGCTCACAGAATTTGACGGAAGATATAACGCTGTTATAAATGTTGATAAGGGCGATACATTATAATAAAAAGGGCTTGCTTTTTTTCGCAGGATTGGTTATAATATAGGTATAACGCAAAGCGTTTGCGGTGCGTGGTCTATCATGATAGGAGGAATATAAAATGGCATTCACAGTTACAAAGGATACTATTATAGGCGATATAATGGACGCTGATGAAAATACAGCACCATACTTTATGGAAATGGGTATGCACTGTCTGTTCTGCCCAGCGTCAAGAGGCGAAACTCTTGAAGAGGCTTGTGCTGTTCATGGCGTTCCTGTTGAGGAAATGCTCGAAAAGCTCAACAAGCATTTTGCAGAATAAGCGTTTGGAACTATTTTCGCCGCCCAGCCGCCTTTTCAGGGGGCGAGCGGCGATTTTTTTCTTTGGAGGACAGCTTTGGATAAAAGACTTGTGACCTGTGCAAAGCTTTGTACAGGAGATATTGTATGCGACGTGGGGACAGATCATGGTTATCTGCCCTGCTTTATGATAAAGGAAAATATGTGCAAAAAGGCTCTGGCTTGTGATGTTGCACCAATGCCGCTAAAGTCGGCTGAGGAGCATATCAATCGTGAGGGACTTTCAGACCGCATTAAAACTGTGCTTTCAGACGGGCTTGACAATGTTCCCCCGGAGGGCATAACAGACGTTGTTATGGCAGGCATGGGCGGTGAGCTTATTGCAAGACTGCTTGAAAAATGTCCGTGGGTGAAAAACGGAGTGAACCTCGTTTTACAGCCTATGACAAAATGGGACGTGCTTAGAAAGTGGCTTTATGCCAACGGCTTTGAGGTGAAAAAAGAGCTTGCCTGCACAGAGGGTCAGTTTGCATATTCTGTCATGCAGGCGGTGTATACAGGCAAAACTCCGTCTTATGAATGTGATGACAGATATTTGCAGTTCGGCTTTGTTAAGCCTGAGGGCGAGGGGAAAGAGTATATCGCAAGGCAGGCAAAAAGAATTTTTGTTGCAGGCAGCGGAATGATGAAGTCCGAGGACAAAAAGGAGCTGGGAGAAAGGCTTGTTAAGCTTGCACAGAGCGAGCTTGACAGACTTTGACACACAAAAAGGAGCTGACAAAAATGACGACAGTTTATGATATTTATAGTTTTATAGAGGATTTAGCCCCATACCGCCTGCAGGAGGGCTATGACAACAGCGGTCTTAACGTGGGAGAAATGTCCGCAGAGGTAAGGAGTGTGCTGGTGGCACTGGATTGCACCGCAGAGGTGGCAAGAGAAGCCTGTCAGCGTGACTTTGACCTTGTTCTCACCCACCACCCTGTTATTTTCAGAGGACTAAAGACCCTCGTGCCGAACGACCCTGCTGTGATACTTGCGGCAGGAGGAAAGAACGCTCTTTCCATGCACACAAATTTCGACTCCGCAGAGGGCGGAATGAATGACGTGCTTTGCAAAATGTTGGGTCTAAAACCCGAGAGCGCTTTGCATGAGGAGCATGGCGTTGGCTGTGGATATGTCTGCGAGTGTGACGGCATGAATGTCCGTGAGCTTGCACAGAGAGCAAAGGACGTTCTCGGCTGTAGAGTAGTCCGTTTCAGCGGCGGCGAGCGTGAGATAAGTCGTGTGGGAGTGTGCTCAGGTTCAGGCGGTTCGTTCCTTGCTGATGCAGCAGAAAAAGGCTGTCAGGTGCTTTTGACAGGTGACGTAAAGCATGACGTTTTTATAGACGGCGAGAATATGGGCGTTTCTGTTATAGACGCAGGTCATTTCTATACGGAAAATATCTTCTGCGAGTTTATCGCTGGTGAGCTGAAAAACAAGTTCAGTGATCTGAGAGTAGAGATAGCCGTAAGCAACAGGGATATAGTTGAAGTAATATAAAAAGCAGGTAAGTAAAATGGCATTGGACGGAATCTATCTGAGCTTGCTCAGAAAAGAATTTGACCCTCTTATTGACGGCAGGGTGGATAAGATACACCAGCCTTCACGAGAGGAGCTTATAATGACTATCCGCACTAAAGAGGGTGCGCAGAAGCTTATGTTCAGCACAGGTGCAGGCTCGGCAAGGGTCCATATAACAACGGCGGATATAGAAAATCCGAAAACACCGCCTATGTTCTGTATGCTCATGAGAAAGCATCTTGCAGGGGGCAGACTCACTGCCATTAGGCAGGACGGCTTTGAGCGTATACTTTTCTTTGACTTTGAAGCCACCAACGAAATGGGCGACAGGGTGAATCTCACACTTGCGGCGGAGATAATGGGCAGGCGTTCAAATCTTATCCTCTATCGTGAGGACGGCAGGATAATAGACAGCATAAAGCGTGTGGGACAGGAAATGTCATCAGTGAGAATGGTTCTTCCCGGTGCGCGGTATACTTTGCCCCCAAGAGAGGAAAGGCTGAATCTTCTTGACTGCACAAAAGAAGAATTTCTTGCAAAGATAGTCGAAAACCCCACGGCGGAGCTTTCAAAGGCAATAATGAAAACGCTGGAGGGCATATCCCCTGTGTTTGCAAGAGAGGCTGTCTTTTTTGCGGCAAGGGGTGCTGAGATAACAGCCGAACAGCTAAGCGGAGACACTGCGGACAGGCTGTGGTTTTATTTCTCGAAAGTCCGTGACAGCATAAATGACGGCACTAACGTCTACACAGTGCTGAAAACAAAAGAGGGCAATCTCAAAGATTTCTGCTTCTGCGATATCACGCAGTATGGTGCGCTCATGGTGACAAAAAGCTTTGAGTCGCCAAGTGTTCTTCTGGACTATTTCTATGCGGAGAGGGACTCCCTTTCAAGAATAAAGCAGAAAGCCAACGACCTTTTCAAGCTTCTTATAAACACCTCCGAGAGAACTCAAAGGCGTGTGCAAAATCAGCGTGAGGAGCTTAAAGAGTGCAAGGACAGGGAAAAATACCGCATTTACGGCGACCTTATCACTTCAAATCTCTATGCGCTGGAAAAGGGCATGGCGTATGCCGAGGTGCAGGACTTTTATGACGAGAATTGCCCTACAGTGAAGATACCACTTGACAAAAGGCTTACGCCAACACAGAACGCTCAGAAGTATTATAAGGAGTACAGAAAGCTCGACACCGCAGAGAAAAAGCTCACTGTGCTTATTGCAGAGGGCGAGCAGGAGGTCAAGTATCTGGATTCTGTTTTCGATTCTCTAACGAGGGCACAGACGGAGGGGGATATAGCCGAGCTTCGTGAGGAGCTTTTTCAGGAGGGCTATGTAAAGCGCTCAAAGTTCAAGGGCAAGCCTCCAAAGGCTCTGCCGCCTATAAGATACCGTTCTTCTGACGGCTACGATATAAGGGTAGGCAGGAACAATAAACAGAACGACCGCCTCACCTGCAAGGAAGCAGAGAAAACTGACCTTTGGCTCCACGTCAAAGATATCACAGGAAGCCACGTTATCGTCACCTGCGACGGGGAAATGCCACCTGACAGGACAATAGAGGAAGCGGCAATAATCGCCGCCTGCAACTCAAAGGGAAGAAATTCCTCCAGGGTGGACGTTGACTACACTTTCATAAGAAACGTGAAAAAGCCAAACGGCTCAAAGCCGGGCATGGTTATTTTTACAAACAACTACACTATCACTGTCAAGCCTGACACGGAGCTGGAGGAGAAACTGAGGGTATAGCCTAAAACTATATCCAACAAAGTTTCAGCCTATGAGTTTATGAAAATGCCACAAAAACGGCGTTGTATCGGACTTATTAGTGGTGTAAAAAGGTTATTGAATAATCCATAGCGATATGGTATAATTATCATGATGTGAATATTAAGAAAGCACAGTTTGAAAAGTTGTTAGCTGAGTAGAGCGTGTCAGGGCAAAAGCCTTACCGTCAGGGAAGCAGGTCCAAATCCTGCACAACCGCCATTACTGTGTTTGACAGGCTTTTTGTGTGCTGTCATAAGTCAGGTATCTGCTGTGTTTTCGTTGACTATTTCTGTCTTGGGCGATGAAGATGACGGTCTGCTTTATCGCTGTGCAGGCAGTAAAGCGGATAGAATGCTTTTTCGTTTCGGCGGAAAGGCATTTTTTGCTGTGGTCGGGGTGTTCATAAAAAGTGCATTGACGGCGGAACAGTGTGTATCAACGAAAGGACAGAAAAGAATGAAGAAGAAAATTTTGAGAACAGCTAGCTTCGCTCTTGCGACTGCTCTTAGTCTGAGCGTGTGTGTAAGCGCATTTGTTTCAGACGGAACAAACAACAACGTAACAACATCAGTCCTCCCTGACAGTGCGGATAACGCAGTGCTTAACTGGGCAACTAAGGTAGGAAAAAGCTGGAACGATGGTCCGTCGCCTGTGGCTATCGTTGGAGATGATATCGTTTATACATCTGGCGACAAGCTCATGAGAATGAACAAGGAAACGGGCGTTGTGGATTCAGTAGTTGGACAGCGAGCAGGCACAAACAGCGACGCCATCCAGCCTGTTACTTATGCAGACGGCATGATATTCTCAGCCTTTAACGGCGGAATTCAGGCATTTGACGCTGACACCCTCGAGTCGCTGTGGGTATACAAGGACAGCGTGGGTGGTCAGTCTGTAAGCCCTATCTACTATAATGACGGCTGTATCTACACAGGCTTCTGCAACTATGGTTCAGGAAAAAACGATCAGTATGTTTGCATAGACGTTAAGGACGAAGATCCTGACACAACAGATGAAGAGAAGTCACCAAAGTGGATATTCACAAACAAAAGCGGTTTCTATTGGGCAGGCGCATATGCAACTGACGATTTTGTCGTTCTCGGCATGGAAAATGCAAAGGCAAACACTACCGACCCTGCAAGAATAGTTACTCTTGACAAAAACTCAGGAAGCGTTATAGATACTAAGTATACAGTAGGTGGAGGAGTAAGAAGCACTATTTCTTACGATAAGGATACAGACGCTTATTATTTCACATCTAACGGGGGCTATTTCTATAAGGCAACAATAGACGATGAGGGCAATTTCACAAAGCTTGACAGCATTGCACTTGGTGGCGCAAGCACATCAACTCCTACAGTTCTTAACGGAAGAGCTTATGTTGGCGTAAACGGCTCAGGCTGGGGCGACTATAAGGGCAGTGTTATTGCAGTTATCGACCTTGACAGCTTTGAGATAGCATACAAGGCAGAAACAAAGGGCTATCCACAGACCTCAGGTCTTGGCGTTGTGAATGAGAACGGCTATAACTATGTTTACTTCTCAGAGAACGCATCAGCAGGCGCTATCCGCTATGTAAAGGATAAAAAGGGCGTAACAGAAGTTCTTGACGCTCAGATAGTAAACGGAAAGAAAACAGCTCCGTCACTTTTCACACCAACAGGTGCTCAGGCACAGTATGCTATAGCTGACCTTGTTGCAGACGAAAACGGCACTATCTACTTCAAGAACGATTCAGGCTACATAATGGCTGTCGGCTCAGAGGTGGAAAAGCTTGTGACCGAAAATGCTAAGACAGTATGCAAAGAGGGCGAAGCTTATGACGCTTCCGACTTGAAGGTTTACGCAGTTCTCAAAAACGGTGTGAAGAAAGACGTTACAGATTATGTGACTATCGACGATACTGCTCTTACAGCAGACGATGATTTCGTTACTGTTACATACAAGTATGGTATGTACAGAGATAAGACAAACGAGGGTGCTGCAAACACAACCGGCGTTGCCGTTTCACCTGTTGAAACAACTATCAACGTAACAGTTCTTGCTGCAGAGGATTATGACAGCGTAAAGGCTGTTGAGAAGCTTATCAGTGACCTTGGCGAGATAACACTTGACAGCGAGAATGACATCAAGGCAGCAAGAGTCGCTTATGACGCTCTTGGCGACCTTAAGGAATATGTAGGCAATGTTGACGCTCTTACGGCCGCAGAGGAAAAGCTTGAAGAACTCAAGACACCAAGCTCTTCATCAGAAGCAGAAAGCTCTGTAAGCTCATCTGACGTATCTTCCGAAAGCACAGTATCTTCTGCAAACTCTGAGGATACATCTTCTGCCACTTCATCAGCCGCAGAGTCAGTAAGCAGTGCTGACACATCAAAGGCGGCTGACAGCTCATCAAAGACAGCAAATAACGCAGGTGCGGCTAACCCTAACACAGGTGCGACAGCAGGCGTTTGCGTAGCAGGTCTTGCACTTCTTATCAGCGGAGCTCTTACAGTTTCAAGAAAGAGAAAGTAAAAAAAATTAAGACAATTAAGATATAAGTTATTTTGCAGGATACTCGCCCTCTATTTTCAGGGGGCGGGCATTTTCTGTGATATGAAAAGTGAGAATATTATGAAAAAGCATACACAAAAAAACAGGCAAATAATAATGCTGTCAGCAGCGGCGTTTTTTATCGCAGCGGCTTTTTTGTGTATGCGTTTTTATAATATGAGCAGTTATAAGACCCCTGAAAATCCGTTTTCAGCACTGTCTGAAAGCCTTGCGGAGGAGGACGGACAGGGCGGAGAGGGCTATGAAACAAGCTCTCAGCCAAAGGACGAAAGCTCAGATATGGACAGCTCACAGGCAGATGACAGTGATAACACTGATAGTAGCGACAGCAATACAGATACAACAGAAAGCTCTCCGCAGGCTGACAAAAGCGACGGAAATTCCCCGACAGTAAATGGCGGGAACACGAATGTTACCATAAATACCCAAGGTGAAAATAAGTCTGACGAGGTAAAGAAAAAGCCTGACAGCAAGACCGAAACTGTCACAAAGAACACCGACACAGAATATTTCACCACCTCTATAAAAGAGGGCGAGCGTGTAAAAAAAAACCTGTATAAGTTCACAATAACACATAAAAACAAAGCTCTCACAGTGCAAAAAGTTCAGGTCACTGTGAACGACAGCGTTGTAAATCAGTTTTCGGGCAGCGTTACCCTTCACGCAGGAAAAAATACTATCCGTGTTGCCTGCACTTATACAGACAAAAGCGGTCAGGTGAAAAGGGCTTATAAGGACTATACAGTTTATTTTGATAAAAAGGAGATAACCTTTGACACCGACCTTGCTGATAAGGATACTGACACAGAAAGCATAACATTTTCAGCCACAGCTTTTTACGGCAGTGATAAGATACCTTTGACAGTAAAAGTCAACGGTGAAAAGCTTTCCGGTGGTGAAACTTTTACCGCACAGCTTTCTGAGGGCGAGAATACTATAACCCTCTCTGCGGAAAAGGGCGGCTCAAAGGCTGAAAAAAGCTTTAAGATAAAATACACTCCTGCGGAGTTTTCCATCGATACCGACCTTTACGACCGCACTGTAAATGACGCCGATTTTAGCTTCTATGCGAGAATGAAAGGTCAAAGCGGCAGTGCAAAGCTAAGCGTTATTCTAAACGGCAAAAAGCTTTCGGGCAGAGATAATTATACCTGCACCCTCCAAAGCGGTGATAACCGTATAAGACTTTATGCAAAAGACGGTGACAAAAATATAGACAGATATTTCACTGTCACCTATGTACCCATTGCTGACGATACCACAAGACCTGAGATAACGTATATAAACGTCACCAACGGACAGACAGTGAAAGGCTCGGGCTTCACCCTCAGATTTAACGCACAGGACTATAAGGGCGGAAGGATATATGCCGACAAGACCGAGGTCTGGCTAAATGGGCTTTCTGTTGAGTGTATCGCACAGGACAGGAACTCAGCCTATTATCTCCAGCTTTCTGGCGGGGCAAATCTTCTTGAAATAAGGGTGTATGACCCCGAGGGCAGATATGCGGATCATGCCTATACCATAAATTCTGTCAGCGCACAAAAGGGCGAGCAGACAGGCGTTATAACAATGAGCTTTGACGCCGATACCATAGGGCTTGGACAGCTTGCCGCAGGCTCTGAGGTGGCAATATACGAGGGGGACACAGGCGTTGACGTTATAGAGCGTTTTCTTCAGCAAAACGGCTTCACAGGCGACTTTACAGGCAAGGGCGATCAGAGATATCTAAGCCGAATACACAAAAGCGGTGCGTTTTCAGGTGGAGCAGTAAACAGCGAGCTTGCGGAGCTTGTAAAAAATGATGGCATTGCAGACAGCAACACACAGTATGCCGACAGCCTTGGAGAATTTGACTACACCTACGGCTCAGGCTGGGTGTACACTGTAAACGGCAATATGCCTGCATACGGCATGGGCAAGGTGAACTTCACCGACGGCGACACTGTTAGGCTTGCGTTCACAGTTGCCTACGGCAGAGATATAACAGGTTCACAGGATAGCTATGACAAAACATGGTAGGAGGATATCGTTGAAAACGAGAGGTTTTCTTGGCAGATTAGTGGCGGCGTTTGCAGGGGCAGTAATGCTTCTGACAAATGTTCCTGCGGTGAATGCAGATAACGCAGATAAAAGGGACAGGATAACTGAAAGCGCAGAAAAGGTCTGTCAGTGGCAGCGTGACAAAATGGGCATTTCTCAGGACGAGAGCATTTTTTCGGGGGATTTTCTGCAAAACGCAGGCATAGGAAGCTCCGATTGGCTTGCCATAGGCATTTCACGCTTTGGTTTTGAGGAGGACTATGAGGCTTATCTCACTGCGCTTTCTCAGCGTGTGAAAGCTCTTTCAGATACCGACAACGCTACCGAGTGGCAGAGGTGCGCCATAACAGCCTCCGCAATGGGAGGCGATCCTGCCGACCTTGGGGGCATAGACCTTGTAAAAGGCGGTGTTTACGACAGAGATGAAAATAATTCCGTAGGCAAACAGGGCCTTAACGGCTGGATATTTGCACTTTTGACCCTTGATACAATGGGCTACAAGACCCCAGAGGGTGCAGAGTTTGACAGAGAGCGTATACTTGACGAGATAGTTTCTTCGCAGAATACCGATGGCGGCTTTTCGCTGTCAAAAGGTGAAAGCGATATTGACATCACCGCAATGGCTTTGCAGGCGATCGCCCCATATTACAATGATTTTTCCCGTGACGATGTTAGAAAAAGCGTTGACAAAGCGGTGGAGTATCTAAGCGGTAAGCAGGACAGCTCAGGTACGTTCGGAAGCGCAGAAGCTGATTCGCAGGTAGTAATAGCACTTTGTTCGCTTGGTATAGACCCCGAAGCTGACAGCCGTTTTGTGAAAAATGCCGACCTTTTGACCGCCCTGCTTTCCTATCAGAACAGCGACGGTGGATTTTCACATGAAAAGGGCGGCGATTCTGACGAGCTTGCCACAGGGCAGGCACTTTGCGCACTTGCGGCACAAAAGCGTTTTGAACTTACGATGCGACGTATTTACGATATGAGAGAGGAGCTTTCAGTTCTACAGCGTGAAAAGCTTGACGGCATAAACGGCAGGCTTTCGGATATCTCAGACGAGGAGAGCGCAGAAAAAGCCTTGAAGCTTTTCAATGACCTTGATTGTGATGAACGCACATATG
The DNA here is from genome assembly GCF_040914135.1 of Ruminococcus sp. RTP21204st1_B2_RTP21204_210225. NCBI lineage: Bacteria > Bacillati > Bacillota > Clostridia > Eubacteriales > Oscillospiraceae > Ruminococcus > Ruminococcus sp. RTP21204st1_B2_RTP21204_210225. The sequence continues at coordinate 109,841 of NZ_JBCPGA010000003.1, forward strand.
TGAGATACGGTGCAGAGCTTGAAAATGCGGCAGAAAAATACAGCCTGACCTTGAGCGACAGGGCTTTCACAGTGGAGCTTGCACAGACAGACCATGGAAACGGCTGTGTATACAGTATCGAGAAAACGGAAATATATAAGGGCAAGAAAGGCTTTACAAAAAGCGACAGGAACAAGCTTGAAGCCCTGAGAAAAAACGGTGTTACTTCGGGGGACTGCACTGCTACGGCTGTGCTTTTAGTCCATGCAAAGGCTGACGAGAGCCTTTCCGACAGGGATAAGATAATATCAGAGCTTGAAGAAATGAACGCCAAAGCGAACGAGCTTTACAGTGAGATATCAGACCTTAACAGTATCATAAGCTGTGAGCTTTATCCTGTTGATAGTGTTGGAAAAGACAAAAAGGAGCTTTTGGAAAAGACCGCAGAGAGGATAAAAAAGCTTCCTGAAGGCGAGCGGAAAAAGGTCACTTCTGCTGATGAGATAATAAAAGAGGCAGAGGATAAAAACGTGACAGTGTATGTGATATCTGCGGCAGCGGTGCTGTGTGCAGTGGGAGTTTTCACAGTGGTAAGAAAGAAGGGTAAAAAATGCGTGAGATAACAGATGAAGTGAAAAAGGTCATAATCGGCAAGGACGAAGTGGTGGATATGGTGTTCGCCGCAATTTTGGCGCAGGGTCATGTGCTTATGGAGGACGTTCCGGGCGTGGGAAAAACTACTCTTGCGGTAGCGTTTTCAAAGGCTTTGGGGCTTGAAACGAAGAGGATACAGTTCACCCCTGATACTGTGGCTTCCGACATCACAGGCTATACGGCTTTTGACAGACAGGCGCAGGGCTTTACTTTTCACAGCGGTGCGGCAATGACGAATATACTTCTTGCAGACGAAATAAACAGAACCTCAGGCAAGACGCAATCTGCCCTTTTGGAGGTCATGGAGGAGCGGGCCTGCACAGTTGACGGCAGAACATATCCTCTGCCTGAGCCTTTTGCAGTGATAGCAACACAAAATCCTACAGGCACAGTTGGCACGGCGGCACTGCCTGTTTCACAGCTTGACAGATTTATGATAAAGCTTTCAATGGGCTATCCTGACAAGGCGGCAATGCGAAGCATAATGTCAGACCGAAGCAGTTCAGATCCACTGGTAGATGTGAAAGCCGTCTGCACCGCTGAAAAGCTTATAGAAATGCAGAAAAAGGCAAAGGCTGTTTTTGTTGACGACAGCGTTTATGACTACATCTCAGACCTTTGCGACGCCACAAGGCATAATGAAAATATTTCTCTGGGCGTATCCCCAAGAGGTGCGTTGGCACTTTGCAGGATAGCAAAGGCGTGGGCGTGCTATAAGGGCAGAGAATATGTCGTTCCCCAGGACGTAAGAGATTTTTTTGCCCATGTTTGCAGCCACAGGATATCACTTTCTGCAAAGGGCAGGCTTTCAGGACTTGCGGCAGAAAGTGTGCTTGACGAGATACTTGGCAGCGTAAAATGCCCTGAGAATGAGGAAAAACGCAGATGAAGAGGCTATGCTTCTGCCTTTGCACAGCTTTGGGCATACTGCTTTTTGTGCTGAAAAAGCCCATTGGCATATCGGTGCTTGGGCTGTGCGCAGTGCTTTTTGTATTGTCAGTATGTATAAATATATTCTCGAAGAAAAAGCTGTCAGCAACACTGGTAAGCGACGGCACAGGCTTGAAAAATAAGGACATGAGCCTAAAATTTATCTTCACAGGAACTTGCGGCGAATACAGCAGTAAACTGCGGCTTAGAAATATGCTCACAGGACAGTGTGAGGATATAAAGGTGCATTTTATCATCAGCAGAGAGCCTGCTCAGGTGGATATCACTGTAAAAAGCGACACCTGCGGAAAGATAAAAGCAGAGTTTCTGACACTTAGAGCCTTTGACTTTACAGGGCTAACATGGAAAAAGGCACAGTGCGAAATAAAGGGCAGTGTGAACATAATGCCTGATGCAGCAGAGATAGATGAGAGCGAGGAAGCAAAGCTCAAGGAAGCCCTTGAAAGCGACTTTTTCAGCAATGAAAACGAGGGCTTTGACCACAGTGAGCCTATTGGAATAAGAGAATATCGTCAGGGGGACAGCTATAAATCGGTGCACTGGAAGCTGTCTTTCAGACTTGGCGATATCTACGTCCGTGAATATGGCGAGCCTGTTACTGACAGCCTTTGTATCTACGTTGAAACAGGCGGAAATGTCCCCGCAACGGATTATGACTGCATTGCTGCAAAGGCACTGAGCCTTTCAATGTATCTTTCAGACGGTGGTATAGGGCATTACATGGCGTTTTACAGCTTTTCTCAGCAGAGAAAAGTTTTCGAGCATATCGACAGCGCAGACAGCTTCACTGTCGCTCTGGACAGCCTTCTTTCTTCACAGCCTGAGCAGGGAAAAGAGCGACTGACGGAGTTTTCAGAGCTGTTTGAAAGAAGCGGCATAAGCCGTGTTATCGAGATAAAATAGTAAAAGAGGTGACAATTTTGACAGCAAGTATTTGCTATGTGGAAAAGCACTTTTCAAAGGGTGTTTATATCATGCAGAGCCTTTTTGGTGCAGTGACAATGCTCCTGCTGTCATTGTCGCTTGGTATGGGCTGGCGAGCCTTTGTCCTGATAGGTGTGTGCATATTGACAGCCCTTGCAGGGGTATCAAAAAAGACTTTGCCTATACCATTTTTCACCGCACTATTGTCGGCGGTGATATTCCACAAGAAGTTTTTAACAAGCCTTGCAGGGCTTTTGAACTGCGTCTTGATCGCCCACGGTAAAAGCGCAGGAGTAGTGGAAATGCTTGTGGAAAAAAGCTCAGACCCTTGGCTTGCTCTTTGCGTGGGTGCAGTGATAGTTTCCACAGTGCAGAGCATTTTCAGCCGTCTTGACAGCAGAGTTTTTACAGTGGCAATGCTTGCGCTGTTTTTGTGCGCAGGTATCTTTATTGATATCCCTCTGTACTATGCCACTGCAGAAGTTGCGTTAGGTATCCTTGCATTGACGTTTTCCGGCAGCATAAAAGGCGATTTGAAGCCCTTTGTGCTTATACTTACAGCATTTTGCGCAGTGCTTATAGCCTGCCTGACAGGGCTTTTTGATAAGCTTTCCAACTTTGCATTTGCCGATCGCTTTAATACGAAAAGTGAGTATGAGATCATAATGGAGCACCCACAGCCATTGTATCTTCTGGAGAGCCGTTTTGAGAAAGAAACTAACGGCGTGTGGGGGGAGCTTAGCGGTGAGGAGAAATATGCCTACTCAGACGAGTTCTATTGGCTTGATAAGCTTGATTTTTCCCCTGCTTTTCAGACTTCTTCCCTTGACAATGCCCTTGGTATATCCGACAGCGGCAATGTTACAGTAAACATCAAAAATGGCGGAAAGCCCCTTTATACCTATGGTATGACCGCCGCAGAGAACGCTTTTTCCGACCCAAAGATAATAGGCGGAAGCTTTGAGAACACCAAAAGCTATTACAGGCTTGCGGTGTCGGAAGGCTATCTCACAAAGCCTTTTGGCACATTTGATACCCTGCGCACTTCTGAGCCTGCGGATTATCTTGCCGCAGAAAAGGGTTATCGTGAATATGTTTATTCCACCTGCCTTGACATATCAGCCGAGGACAAACAGCTTGCCGCAAACCATTTTGATCTGCAAGGTCCTCAGGGTAAACTGCGGTCTGATATGCTAAGCTTTTTTGTGTCAGACGCAGTGCTTGACAGGTCAAAGACCTATGGGGGCGAAAGCTCTTTTGCAGATATGCTTGAGGTAACTTGCCGTGGGGGCGAGGAGGATTTTGCTGCCGCCGCTGTGAAGATCTTCCGTGCAAAGGGCGTTCCTGCCAGGCTTTGCAGAGGATATTTTATCACATCAGATATGACCAAAGGCCTTACAGATAACTCAGCCCTGACCGTCACTTCAAAACAGCTCCACTATTGGGCGGAGTATTACAAAGACGGCATAGGTTGGCAGCCTTTCGAGGTCTGCCCCGATTATGTTGGCATGATAAAAACTGACGACAGCTCTGTAAAAGCAAAGCCCACCAACCAAGGCGGCGAAGCCCTTGCTCCCGAGGACGAGGACAAACCAAGGGAAGAGATCTTTGAGGAGAACAAGACTAAACCTGCGGAGAAAAGCTATGCGGTATATATCGTAATCGGTGCGGTAATACTTATACTCTGCCTTATTGTGGCAATAATAGCTTTGGTAAGAAAAATAAAGTTTGCCGCTCTGCCTGACAGCAAAAAGGTGGAGAAGCTGTTCTTTGCAGGCAGAAAAAAGCTTTGCGGCAGGGATTTCTCAGACCATACGCCAAGGGAGCTTTCCGAGAGCATAAAAAAGACCTTTGGCGCTGATATGGCGGAAAGTTTCGCAGAGTGCGAGAAAATATACGAAAAGGCGAGATTTTCAAGGCTCGAGATTTCCCCACAGGAAATGCATATAGTGAAAAACTTTGCAGTTTCGGCAAAGAAAGCCAAAAAGCTCAAAGTTCAGGAGGGAGCAGAAAAGTGAAAAAGGATATCGCTCTGCTCATAGTCATAATTTTGGCAGTGGCAGCGGTCATAAAGGGCGTTGATATTCAGTCCGTTGACGAGTATTACAGCCTGCACAGCGACGATACCGCAAATGCCGCTCACACTGTCACTCTGACAGTGGATTGCTCTGATATTTTGGATAATTACGATATGCTTGACAAAAATCTTCGTGACGAGTGCTATGTTCCCTCAGACGGCATTGTTATGCCTGCGGAAAAATATGTCCTCCGTGAGGGCGACACCGCCTTTGATCTGTTGGAAAAAGCTACAAGGTGTGAGAAGATACCCCTTGATTATCAAGGCTCAGAGGATAATATTTACAACACTGTGTATGTCCGTGGCATAAACAATATCTACGAGTTTTCCTGCGGTCCGTCCTCAGGGTGGACCTATACGGTAAATGGCGAAAGCCCCGATAAGGGCTGTTCACAGTATGTCCTCCATGACGGTGACAGCGTGGAGTTTTACTACGTTTGCGACTACACAAAGGAGGCGGTGAAATGAGGTTGTCAGCTTTTCACCCTTTGACCGCCCTTGTGTATTTTGCGGCTGTGCTTGCGGTGACAATGTTCTGCTTTTCACCAGCCGTTGGTATATGCTCGGCAGTGGGAGCGTTCCTGTTCTGTGCCGTAACTCAAAGCTGTAGACAGACCGCATCAGACCTTGCTTTCTACATCTTTCTTACCGCCGTTTTGACTGTCACAAATCCACTTTTTTCACATAAGGGCGTAACGCCGCTGTTTTTCGTAAACGGCAAGGCTTACACAAAGGAAGCCCTTTTTTATGGCTTGACCGCTGGATTATCCCTCACCGCTGTGATAATGTGGTGCAAAGCTCTTGGAAAGGTGCTTACAAGGGAAAAGCTCCTATACATTTTCGGCCGAAAAACGCCAAAAGCTGCCCTTGTGATAACAATGACAATGGGCTTTATCCCAAAGCTCAAAAGGCTTCACAGACAGCTTTTGGACGCTTTGAATTGCTCTGGTGCGAACATCTCCGACAGCCGTTTTGACCGCCTGAAAAAAGACTGCACAGTGTTCACAGCCCTTTGTGCAGGCACGCTTGAAAGGGGAGCGGACACAGCCGCTTCAATGAAAGCCCGTGGTTATGGTATCCAGAAACGAAGCTTTGCACATTCGTTCAAGTTTAGAGCATGGGACGGCATTTTTGTGGCGGCTTTTGCAGTTATCTTTGCATTGGTGCTGATATTTTCCGCAAGGGGCGAGCTGTCCGCCGCTTTTTACCCTGTGATAAAGCTTGAAAACAGCGTTTTTCCTGTGGGAATGTTCGCATTACTATGCGTTTTCCCGTTTATTCTTGAAGTAAAGGAGAGCATAAAATGGAAATATTGTCTTGCGAAAATGTAGCTTTCAAATATAACGAAAGCACGGACTATGCCATTTCTGACTGCACTTTTTCAGTGAAAAAAGGCGAAAAAATAATGCTCTGCGGTGCTTCGGGAAGCGGAAAATCTACTTTGCTCAGGCTCCTGAAAAGAGAGCTTTCCCCAAGGGGCGAGCTTTCCGGAAACATCACCCTTATGGGCAAGGACAGAAGCGAGCTTTCTGATAGAGAAAGTGCCGAAAAGATAGGCTTTGTAATGCAAAGTCCTGACAGCCAGACGGTATGCGACAAAGTATCGGCTGAGCTTGCTTTCGGGCTTGAAAGCTTTGGTGTGAAAAGTGGTGAGATACAAAGCCGTGTTGGTGAAATGGCGGCTTTTTTCGGTATCGAGCCGCTCTATGACAGGGATATCTCCACACTTTCGGGCGGTCAGAAACAGCTTGTCGCTCTGTGTTCCGTCATGGCCACAGACCCTGATATCCTGCTTCTTGATGAGCCTACCGCACAGCTCGACCCCGTTGCCGCAAGGGAGCTTCTTGGCATTTTAGACCGCCTTAACAAAGAAATGGGCGTGACTATCATCATTGCCGAGCATGACCCCGAGGAGCTTTTTGACTCCTGCGACAAAATTTTGTATCTCGCAAAGGGCAAAACCGAGTTTTTCGGTACGCCTGCCTTGACCGCAAAACATTTTGTGAAGAACGCTCTGGAGGGCTTTCTTCCCGAAACCGCCAAGGTGTTCGCAAGGCTTTGCGATGACCTGCCCCTCAATGTAAGACAAGGCAGGGCGAAGCTTGAAAAGCTTGGCGTGACGGATATTCCAAAGCAGGCTGTCACTGATACAGAACGTGCTGAGCCTTATGCCCTGCAGTGCAAAAATCTGTGGCAGAGATATGAAAAAAACTCCCCCGATATCCTCAAAGGCTGTGATCTTGGTATCAGAAAAGGGGAGTGCTATGGGCTTTTAGGCTCAAACGGCGGCGGAAAATCAACGCTCCTGCGTGTGATATGCGGACTTTGCAAGCCTTATATGGGCAATGTTTCACTTTTCGGAAAAAAGCAGAAAGCCTATAAAAACGGCTCGCTTTTCCGTGAAATGCTTGCATTTTTGCCCCAAGAACCTGTGACAATGTTTGTAAAAGAAAGCGTCCGTGAGGATCTTTTGCAAAGCGGTGACAAAGTCACAGTGGAAAATGTTTCTCAGCGTATGGGCATAGAACATCTCCTTGACCGCCACCCTTGGGATCTCAGCGGCGGCGAGATACAGAAATGTGCCTTTGCGAAGATACTTCTTGCCGACCCGAAAATAATAGTCCTCGACGAGTTTACAAAGGGCATGGACAGTTTCGCCAAAAAGGCTCTTGGTGATATTCTTTTGGGTCTAAAAGACGAGGGCAGGACGATACTTCTCGTGACCCATGACCTTGAATTTGCCGCACAATACTGCGACAGGTGCGGACTTCTTTTTGACGGGAAGATAGTCGCAGAGGATAATGCCGTGGAGTTTTTCTCTCACAATCGCTTTTACACCACCGCCGCCGCAAGGCTCACAAGGGGCTTTTTCAGTGGTGTAGTGACGTCAACAGCCGTAAGAGAACGGCTCGCAATGGTGAATAGAGGTCAAAATGAGCAGTAAAAAACTTGTGTCAGAGCTTATCTATCTTCTTGTCATACCCCTTGTGTGCTTTGGCGGTATAATGTTTTTCAGAGAACGCTTCTATTCTTTCGTCACCGCAGCACTTGCCATTCTTACCGTGGCAGGCTATTTTCTCCACTTTGAGAAAAAACACTCCGACAGCACACAACTTGTGATAATAGCCGCCATGACCGCATTGTCCGTTTTCGGCAGGATAGTTTTCAGCTTTCTGCCGGGCTTTAAGCCCTGCACCGCTATAGTCATTATCACCGCCCTTTATATGGGAAGAGAATCGGGCTTTATGACAGGCGCAATGACTGCCCTTATCTCAAACTTCTATTTCGGACAAGGTGCGTGGACGCCTTTTCAAATGCTGATTTGGGGTCTGACAGGATATTTTGCAGGAATGTTGGCTGATAAGCTTATAAAAAGCAAGCCACTCCTTGTGACCTTCGGCATAATCTCAGGAACGGCGTTCTCTCTCATCATGGACTTGTGGAGCTGTCTGTGGGCTGATAACGCCTTTATTCTCAGCAGATACCTTGCCCTTGTTGGCTCGTCAGCAGTTTTCACACTTATATACGCAGTCTCCAACGTGTTCTTCCTGCTGGTTTTATCAAAACCTTTTGGCAGGATATTTAAAAGGCTGGATAAAAAATATGGATTAAAAAATTAGACCGACAAAGCTTTGCCCTGTCGGTCTTTTGCTATCCTTGCGGGGCGTTCACTGTTACGTCAGGAGATTTTTTGCCCGTAAAAAGCTTTGGTATTATGCCTGCCCCGACAGGCACGATAGCCGCCGCTGACGCCGCCACAAGAAACTCTCCAAGGCTCGGAACGGCTGTGAAAAATACCTTTTGCAGAACAGGGAGCCATATGCCTGCAAACAGCGCTGCCGCTGATATGAATACAGAGAAAAGCAGGAATGGGTTTGAAAGATAAGGCACAGTGAAAAGCGTCTTATCTTCTGATTTACATTCAAACACATGGATAAGCTGACTAAGTACAAGTGTTATAAGCGCACCTGTCCTTGCAGTGACGAGAGAATGGGTGTTAGTGAGCAGAACAGTGAAGCTTGCAAGGGTGCAGATACCGATAAGAAGCCCTCTTATTACGATATGCCACATAAGTCCGCCGCTGAAAAAGCTGTCGTCCTCTTTTCTAGGGGGCTTTTTCATTACCGAGCTTTCCGCAGGCTCAAGCCCCAGCGCAATTGCAGGCAGGCTGTCTGTAACAAGGTTTACAAGAAGTATCTGCGCTGGAAGCAGTACCATTGGAAGTCCCATTATAATTCCACCGAGCATTGTTATGACCTCGCCTATGTTGCAGGAAATAATGTAGCGCACGAATTTTCTTATGTTCTGATATATGGTCCTGCCCTCCTCAACGGAGTTCACAAGGGTGGCAAAATTATCGTCAAGAAGTATCACGTCAGCCGCCTGCTTTGTGACCTCTGTGCCTGATATTCCCATTGATACACCTATGTCGGCTTCTTTTATAGCAGGTGCGTCGTTTACCCCGTCGCCTGTCATTGCACAAACGTGCCCACGGCTTTTGAATGCCTTTACTATCCTGAGTTTGTGTTCAGGTGTCACCCTTGCAAACACACGGCAGTTTTCTATTACCTCGTCAAGCTGTTTGTCGTCCATTCTGTCAAGCTCGTCGCCTGTCAAAGCGATAGAGCCTGCTTTCATAATGCCGGCTTCTTTTGCAATAGCCTGAGCGGTGAGCTTGTGGTCGCCTGTTATCATAACTGTCTTTATGCCTGCACGCTGACATTCCGCCACCGCTTTTGCGGCTTCAGCCCTGAGAGGGTCTTTCATTGCCATTAGTCCAAGAAAAGCCCATTCCCCGTCCACCTGCTGTGAAAATGCTATCACACGCAGACCTTTTGAAGCGTATTCATCGCACTTGTAAAAAGCCTGTTTTCTCATTGCTCCGCCAAATGTCAAAAGCTCGCCGCTGTCAGAAAAAACGTGGCTGCATTCTTTTATGATAACGTCAAAAGCGCCTTTCCTGAATGCCGTTGTAACCCCCTTTTCATCAGCGCATATTACCGTCATGGAGCGTGTTTCACTTTCAAATGGCAGCTCGTCAGTTCGTCTGTAACCAAGGGAGCTGACGTTTATACCTGAGTTTGCGCAGGCTATGAGTATAGCTGTTTCTGTAGGGTCGCCCTCTGCACAAAGCTCGCTTTGCCTGCCGCCCCTGTCACGCTTTTTTATCTTTTCAGGCGGGCAGAGCCTTGCGTTGTTGCAGGCTGCACCGCACAAAAGTATCCTGCCAAGGTCAGGGCTTTCCCATGCTTTGAGGGCTTTGTCATCAAAGCTTGCTCCCTCTTTTGTTACGCCGTAAGCACGGCTTTTCTCGGTGCAGGTGAAAATATCAGTGACGGTCATTTTGTTCATTGTCACAGTGCCTGTCTTGTCAGTGCAGATAACAGTGGCACAGCCAAGAGTTTCCACTGAATGAAGCCTGTGTACAAGTGCTTGACGCTTTAGCATTTTTCTGACAGCAAGGGCAAGCGCTATAGTCACAGTGGCAGGCAAGCCTTCAGGTATTGCGGCAATGGCAATGGTTATTCCTGTCATTGCCATGTTGAGAACAGGCTCGCCCCTTAGTACGCCTGCAATAAAGACTACCACGCACACTGCAAGGCAGATGACAGCAAGAGTTCTGCCAAGCTCTCCGAGTTTCTTTTGCAATGGAGTTTCAGGCTCTTTTATCTCATCAAGCATGGTTGAGACCCTGCCCATTTGGCTTCGCTCACCTGTTGCCACCGCCGTGACCTCGCCAACGCCCTTTGTTACCACCGTTCCCATGTAGACCATGTAGTCTTTGTTCAAAGCGGTAAAATCTATCTCAGATGTACGGCATTTCTTTACCGCAGGCACAGCTTCGCCAGTGAGTGCAGATTCGTCGCACGATAACGCCCTTGATGAGTTTATGTAGCCGTCGCAAGGCACTCTGTCACCTGCTTCGAGAGTGAAAACATCTCCTGCCACGACCTCCGATGCAGGAATTTTCACAAGCCTGCCATCACGGTATACCATGGCGGTGGGAGCGGTCATATTTTCAAGCTTTTCCAGAGTTTTTTCACAGCGGTATTCCTGAATAAATCCCAGCGCAGCGTTAATGATAACTATAAGCACGATAGGCACAGCGTCAGCGTATTGCCCAAGTGCTACGGATATCACCACCGACACAAGAAGTATCATCACCATAACGTCATGAAACTGTCCTGCAAAAATTTTCGCCGCAGAGGTCTTTTTCTTTTTGGCAAGGCGGTTCTCTCCGTCCGTACTGAGCCGCTTTTCAGCTTCCGCAGTTGTTAGCCCCTTTCTTGTGGTCTGGTTTTCCGTAAGCTTCTTTTCAAGTATATCCAGCACAATGTATCTTCCTTTCCGATTTTTTGGCATAGCCTTGATAACATTGTGCGAAACGTTTTGACTGCACAAGATTTTTCAGTGCTTTTGCCTTTGCTTACATCATATGCGGACAAGTCCCAAAAAAGAACCTTGCGTTGTTGCCTGAAAAATCATATTGACTTTTTTATGAAAATATGTATAATAGTATATAAGCCATGAAAATAAATATTGGCGAAAAAAATAAAGGAGGCAAATTCATGAACGATTATAATAATTTTTCTGAAAGCTATTCAAATCCACGAGTTAAAAAGCTGCGCTCTTTTGCACAGTCCACTTACGGCATGGAGGTGGCAAGCTATAAGGGCATTGCAATGAAGACCTTGTATTTTGTTGCAGTTTTCGCCGCAGGCATGGGAGCATATTTTTACATTCACAACTTCTTCGGCGGTGGTGCGCAGGCTTTTTCCACTGAGTATACTATCTTTGTCGGCGCTATTATCGCAACAGCAATAGCAGGACTTGTGGCTTCATTCGCTCCGAAAACAACGGCGGTAACAGGCTCTATCTATTCCGCAGGCATGGGATATGCCCTCACCTTTATGTCAATGATCTACGCAATGCAGTGGAAAGGCATAATAGTTGAAGCCGTTACACTGACGCTTCTCACAGTTGCAGTGCTTGCAGTTATCTATTCAAAGGGCGTTCGTGTGGGAAGCAGAATGAAAACTGCTCTTATCACCTGCCTTTGGGTTTCTATCATAGGCGGATTGCTTTTCATGCTTCTTGCATGGCTCGCACCTCATTCAGCTATCTACACTTCGATCGTTGCAATAAACAACGGCCCTATCGGTATACTTTTCGCTGTTATTGGCGTTCTTATCGCCGCAGCGCTTCTTATGTGCGATTTTGAAACTATCCAGATGACAGTTGAACAGGGGCTTCCTGCTCAGTATGAATGGTATGCAAGCTATGGTCTTATCGTAGGTGTTATTTATCTTTATCTTAAAATACTGAATCTTCTTGCAAAGATAGCAAACAACAGAAAGTAATTTATAGACTTAGCACTTTTTATCCCTCGTCGCAAGGCGGGGGATATTTTTATGCACAAAAAAGGAACTTCCGAATAAATGGAAGTCCCTTTTTGTGTGGGTATATTTAATTAATAGAAAGGCTTTTTTATCAGATATCCCATTTCCAATCTCTGATCTCAGGCATATCAAGACCATACTCAGCAATATACTGCTTGTGTTCAACAAGCTTGTCCTGCATGAGCCGGTGTGCTGTCGAGTACGCCAGCCCCTACATTTAGATAAGCTGACAAATAAGTATCACGCAGAAGCTTGCAAGGCAGGCAAATGCCGCAACTATGATAAGGCTTTTTTCCTTGAATGCAAGCACGCAGGCTGTTATAAGTCCTGCTATGGAAGCCGCAAGGTTTCCCGTTGAGAATAGTATGGACGGGAACGTCATTGCTCCAAGCACAGCATATGGCACATAGTAAAGAAAGCTTTGCACAAATCTGTTTGTTACCTTGCCCTTGAATATCACCAACGGCAGGGCACGAATAAGATAGGTCACTCCTGCCATAATGAAAAGATAAATGAAGAAATCTCTTATACTCAGCATTGACCGTCCTCCTCATTTTTCACAGGCATGAGAGCCGCCATTATCCCTGCGGAAAGAACGGTGCAGATTATTATGGAAAATCCTCCGGATACCTTATTAAGAATAGGCAGCCACTTGAAACAACAGCTAAGAAGAGCCGCAAATATCGCCGCCATTGCAATGCCCTTGTTTTTCTTTGCAGGCGGTATTATTATTGCAAGGAACATTCCGTATATTGCAATGCTAAGTGCGCTTATGACTATCTCAGGAAGTATTTTTCCTGCCGCCGCACCTATAAGAGTCCCCAGCGACCAGCCTGCTACAGGTAAAGCGATAAGCCCATACATATACTGCCTTGAAACTTCACCTATATTTCCCATTGCCATGACAAATATCTCGTCTGTCACTCCGAAGCCTACCAGCCAGCGGTGTATTCCCGACAGTGACTTGTCAGCTTTCTGCGAAAGAGATATTGACATAAGGGCATATCTCAGGTTGATTATAAACTGAGCACAAGCCATTTCTATCCAGAAACCGCCCCCCGACAGCATAATGTCAAGTCCTGCGAACTGACCTGCCGAGGTCACGTTGCAAATAGAGATAAGCACAGTTTCCCACCAGCTCAGACCACCTTTTACGCCTTGAAGTCCAAATGTAAAAGATACCGAAAGATACCCCAAAGCAATAGGTATGCCGTCTTTAAGACCTTTTTTGAAACCACTCATAAATCATTCCGCCGAAGCGGTGTTCCCCCTCAAATCAAAAATTATCTATCCTGCACTGACATGACGCCATTGTAACAAGTGCCGCCTTGTGGCTTTCTTCCGTTACTCCTGCGCAGGCGTTTGCGTCAACTATGACCTCGCATTCAGGACAAAAAGCTTTTATGAGCAGGGCATTCGATACCACGCAAATGTCTGTGCAAAGTCCGCAAAGCTCTATCTCGTCCCCTGCCTTTGTTATTTCAGCAAGGTGCTGTGCAAGCTCAGCCGAGCCGAATGTGCTTTTTTCATAGACTTCTGCGCTTCCACCGATAGCCTCAGCTACCTGAGTCTCAGGCTGCCAGCCCTCGGTGCCTTTTATGCAATGCTCCACAGGGAGCTTTTTTCCCTCAGGCGTTTCAAGATAATCCTTGAAATGCGTGTCAAGGGTCATGAATACAGTGCTGTCCTGAGCCTTGTAACTGCGTATTTTTTCACAGACAGCAGGAACGATCATTTCTGCCATTTTTGAACCAAGACTGCCCGTGACAAAATCATTCTGCATATCAACAACTATAAGATATCTCATATTCTATTTACTCCTTTCTCTCACGACGAAAACGTTTTGACAGGTAAGAACTGACATATTGTTTTATAAGTCCATAAAGTAACATTATAACTCTAAAATATGAATTTTTCAACGTGTGCATAAAATGGGCAAAAAAAATGCTGAGCAACGGTGCTCAGCAGAAAATAAAATAAAAAAAACTATGTGTAGAACAAAAGAAAGGAGACAACAAAACGGATGTTAAATCAAACAAATTATGTTCAATATCCTTAACATCAATTAAATTATAACCTCTTTTGTAGCGATAGTCAAGAAAAAGTTGCAAAGAACTTGTTAATTTTCTGAAAATTCGGGATTTTGCACAAATATTTCGTTGACATTATGCTAACAATGACATCTGCGTGAGGTCTGAACTTAAATCGACTTAAAAAAGTAAAATATCTTATCCATTTTTAGTGCCTGCGATGTTCAAATTTTAATATTTAAAACAAAAAAATAAGGTCATGACAGCAGGAAAGAGAGCCGATTTTAGAATATGCAGCAAGCAAACCCATGATAAAATGCTGCCCTCTGAAACAAGCTCCCTCTCCTGCCGTCATGACCTGCAGGGGACTACTGCTCGGTGACAAGTCTGTTGTCTTTGAAAAACAGTGAAATGCACCAGATAGCCGAAATAGCTACCAAAACGTAGATGATCCTGCTTAGTATCGCTGCAGCACCTCCGAAAAGAAATGCCACAAGGTCGAACTGGAAAATGCCCACAAGCCCCCAGTTTATGCCGCCTATTATGAGAAGCAGCAGTGCGATCCTATCTATCATGAGAAACTCCTCCTTTGATTGTTTAAGATATAGAGCAGTCCGTCTGTCAGCGGGCTGTTGATTGTAGTATTGTCATATTTTTTTGGATTATTCATTAAACGTTTGGTAAAAAACTACTAAAAAACACAGCTAAAATTCTATAAAAAAATCTGCGTTTTGTACTAGACAAAAGCGACGGGCTATGTTATAATGATTGTATGTTAATCGTTTAAGTAAAAATGTATGGTAAAGCGGGAGGCAGATCATCGCTTTGCACTATGGGGGCGTTACTTTTTTGAATAATATAGACCTTAAATTCATGTTTAAAGATACGGAATGTGTCAGAATGCAGTCGGGAAAGTATTCCTGCGTTATCGCACCAAAACTTGGTGCTTCTGTGCTGAGGCTTCGTGACGAGGAAAACGGCATAGAGGTGTTCAGATATCGTGATGACTGCACTCTCAAGACTATAAATAAGGCGAGAGAGATATGGGGACTGCCTACTCTTTTCTTGCCTAATCGCTTTGATAAGGGCATTATAAAGACCTCTGACGCAGTGTATCAAATGCCTGTAAATGAGAAAAAGCTTGATAATTTTATCCATGGCTGGGTGCATAAGAGAGAACACGAAATAGAGTGTTATTCAACACAGGATAAAAAAGCTGTGCTTGTTACTTCTTATACCTTTGACAAGAATGACGAGATGTATTCTTATTTTCCGGTGGATTTTAAAATATCCTATACGTTTACGCTTTCTGAAAACGGTCTTTTGCAGGAGATATACCTGACAAACAACAGCGACAAGGCTCTGCCTGTTTCTATATGTACTCATACCTGCCTTAATGCGCCAATGTGCGACGGCGGCAGGGAGGAATCAATGAGAATGTGCGTGCCGATAATCGAAAAGTGCGAGCTTGACAAGAGATGTCTGCCAACAGAAAAGCTTTTGCCTCTTAAAAAGAAAGACCTTGAATATAAAGAGGGTACAAAAATGCCTACTCTGAATAATATCTCAAACGATATGTATACCGCAGGCATGAACAAGCTTGACGGCAAGGATTTCCATGGCTCTTATGTTGTGGATACTGACAATGGTCATAAGGTTTGCAACGAGGTGTCAAAAGAATTTAAGTTCTGGAATATGTGGAACGATAAGGGCAATAAGGGATATTTCTGTCCTGAACCAATGACAGCTATGATAAACTCTCCTAATCTCAGCCTGCCTAACGAAGTGAGCGGATATGAGGAGATAACAAAGGGTCACACATTCAAGTGCTGGCAGAGATTCTTTACTGAATAATAGAAAAAACTATCATTATGCAGAATGAGAGTTATGTAACAGCTCTGTAAATGTAGGGGCGAACAGCGTTCGCCCGTTGGCTTGATCATTTTGTGACGGCTATACACTTCACAATGGTTATAATTAAGAAATTAATTAACAATAGATAAATTACGAAAGGTGGAAATTATTGATGAAATTTGGTCATTTTGATGACGTGAAAAAGGAATATGTCATCAGCAATCCAAGAACGCCATATCCATGGATAAACTATCTTGGCACACAGGAGTTCTTCTCACTTATCTCCAACACAGCAGGAGGCTATTCCTTCTATAAGGATGCAAGACTGAGAAGAATAACTCGTTACCGTTACAACAACGTGCCTATCGACATGGGCGGAAGATATTTCTATATCAAAGACGGCGAAACTATCTGGAATCCGGGCTGGTCACCGGTAAAGACAGAGCTTGATTTTTATGAGTGCCGTCACGGTATGGGCTATACTATCATCACAGGTAAGAAGAACGGACTTAAGGCTGAGGCTACATTCTTTGTTCCTCAGAACTATAACGGCGAAGTTCAGCAGGTAGTTCTCACAAACGAGAGCAATGAAGAAAAAACATTCTCATTCTTCTCATTTGCAGAGTGGTGCCTTTGGGACGCTCAGGACGACTGCACAAACTTCCAGAGAAACTTCAGCACAGGCCGTGTTGAGGTAGTAGGTTCAACTATCTATCACAAAACAGAATACAGAGACAGAAGAGATCACTTTGCATTCTATACAGTAAATGACGAGATAGACGGCTATGATACAGACAGAGATTCATTTATCGGTCTTTATAACGGCTTCCATAACCCACAGGCTGTTGAAGCAGGCAAGGCTAACAACTCATTTGCAGACGGCTGGTCACCTATCGCTTCACACTACAAGAAGATAACACTTGCTCCGGGCGAGTCAAAGACTCTTGTATTTATCCTCGGCTATGTTGAAATGCCTGTTGATAAGAAGTTCGAGGCTGACGGCGTTACTATCAATAAGGAAAAGGCTCTCGCAATGATCGAGCAGTATAACACTCCTGAAAAGGTAGCCGCAGGTCTTGAAGAACTCAAGGCAACTTGGGACAGACTTCTCAGCGTTATCAATGTTGACACACCTGATGACAAGGTAAACAGAATGGTAAATATCTGGAACCAGTATCAGTGCATGGTAACATTTAACCTTTCACGTTCCGCTTCATATTTCGAGAGCGGTATCGGCAGAGGAATGGGCTTCAGAGATTCAAACCAGGATATCCTCGGCTTCGTTCATCAGATACCGGACCGCGCAAGACAGCGTATCATCGACATCGCTTCTACACAGCTTCCTGACGGCGGCTGCTATCATCAGTATCAGCCTCTTACAAAGAAGGGCAACTCCGATATCGGCGGCGACTTCTCAGACGATCCACTGTGGATGATCCTTTCAGTTTCCGCATACATCAAGGAAACAGGCGACTGGTCTATCCTTGACGAAATGGTTCCTTATGATAATGACGAGTCAAAGGCTAAGCCAATGCTCGACCACCTTAAGGTATCATTCTATCACATTGTAAATAACCTCGGTCCTCACGGTCTGCCACTTGCAATGAGAGCTGACTGGAACGATTGTATCAACCTTTCATGCTACTCTGACACTCCGGGCGAGAGCTTCCAGACTTATACTAACCCTAAGTTTGCGGCTGAGGGCGGCTACTCAAAGGTAGCTGAGTCTGTAATGGTGGCAACACTCTTTACATACACAGGCCCTAACTATGTGTCTATCCTCAAGCACCTTGGCAAGGACGATGAAGCTGCCGCAGCACAGGCTGAGATAGACAAGATGAAGAAGAACGTTATGGAATCTGCATTTGACGGCGATTGGTTCCTGAGAGCTTACGATTCCACAGGCGCAAAAATGGGCTCAAAGGAGTGCGAAGAGGGCAAGATATTCATCGAGCCACAGGGCTTCGCAGTTATGTCTGAAATAGGCAAGGACGAGGGCGCTGACATCAAGACACTTGATTCTATCGACAAGTACCTCAATACAAAGTATGGTCTTGTTCTTAACAACCCTGCATACTCAAAGTATTATATCCAGTATGGTGAGATCTCCACATATCCGGGCGGATATAAGGAGAACGCCGGTATCTTCACACACAACAATGCTTGGATAATCTGCGCAGAAGCATATGCAGGCAGAGGCGACAAGGCATTTGAGTATTACAGCAAGATAGCTCCTGCATTCAACGAGGAGATTTCTGATCTTCATAAGACAGAGCCTTATGTATACGGTCAGATGATAGCTGGTAAGGACGCAAGCAGATTTGGCGAGGGCAAGAACAGCTGGCTCACAGGTACAGCCGCATGGAACATGGTAGCTATCTCACAGTACATTCTCGGAGTACAGGCTGACTTTGACGGCTTGAAGATAGATCCATCTATCCCTCACGAGTGGGACGGCATGACAGCAACACGTCAGTACAGAGGTGCAACATACAACATCACTGTTAAGAACCCTGACCACGTTTGCAAGGGCATAAAGAGCGTAACTGTTGACGGCAAGGCAGTAGAGGGCAATGTTCTCCCTGTAGCTGAAAATGGTGCAACAGTAAATGTTGAGGTAGTAATGGGCTAAGCCATACAAATTTTAAAGGCGAGATTATGTTTTTTGGAAAGACAAAGAAAAAAAATAAACCAACTACAATTGAGCATCCTGTATTAGGAACTTTGATTAAAAAAACAGATTGGTACACAAAGAAGAGCTTTATCATTACATTATGGGATAAAACTTTTGACCTGTATCTATGTATATACTCAAATCAAAAAGATGCTGTAATTTCATTTGAACAAGAAGAAGCAATCAGATATTATCTTGATAATCAGATTCAAATCGAACGAGATATTCAAAAAATGTTGTTGAATTTTTTTCACACTTCAGATTGTTCTTTGATTGAAAAGAGTATACAAATTGAAGGATTGAATTTTACAAGGAATGGAGCTATCAGCATTGGTTTAATATCTGATTTTTCTGATGAGTTTCTTGAAAAACATATTGGAGAAGATGTTATTTTTACAGATTCTTTTGGGATGTCAGTTTATCCGATTAAGGCAGTGCTTCCAAATGAGAAAGTATATTACAACTTCAATAATAAATACGAAGGAGACCAGCTTTAATATGAATGTGTTTGACAGCATAATTACTGGACTTAACGAGGCAGTTGACTACGAAAAAGGTAAAATTTCTGCTAAAAAACAACTCTTAGAATAGAGCCTTTGCCTGATATATCTGCTGAAGATATAAAAGCGATCCGAAAAAAGCTGGGATTTACGCAGGCGGTATTTGCCGCAGTGATCGGAGTTTCGACAAAAACTGTTGAGGCGTGGGAAACAGGTACGAACCAGCCTATCGGTCCTGCACGCAGAATGATCTCACTCATTCAGTTTGACCCAGAAATTCTGCAAAGCTACCATATCGTAAATGAAAATGTTATTTAACTATGACCGCAGTTCTTTGAGGACTGCGGATCTTTTTATCCCGTCACATCAAAGACCTTTTTGATGTGTTCAACACAAAAAAGCCGCCCACCAGCGTGGACGGCTTTTGTCATATGCGAATTATTCCTGCGGACCCATTACCTTGACCATAACGGCTTTCTGTGCATGAAGTCTGTTTTCAGCTTCCTCGAATATCTCATTTGCGTGAGCCTCGAATACCTTTTCGGTTATCTCCTCCTCACGGTGAGCAGGCAGACAGTGCTGTACCATTGCGTCAGCCTTTGCAACAGCCATGATATCGTCATTTATCTGATAGCCCTTGAATGCGATCTTTCTCTTCTCTGTCTCAGCTTCCTCGCCCATTGAAGTCCAAACGTCTGTGAAAAGTACATCAGCGTCCTTTGCAGCCTCAAGAGGAACGTCTGTCATTGAGAACTTGTCGCCGTAGCCCTTGGCAAATTCAAGAACCTCAGCAGCAGGCTGATAATCCTTAGGGCAAGCGATAGAAACTTCCATGCCTACCTTAAGTCCACCAACGATAAGCGAGTTTGCCATGTTGTTGCCGTCGCCTATGTAGCACATTTTCAGACCCTCGAAGCGTCCCTTGAACTCTCTGATGGTCATAAGGTCAGCAAGCACCTGACAAGGGTGGCAGAAGTCTGTCAGACCGTTTATTACAGGGATAGAGCCATATTTAGCAAGATCCTCAACCTCTTTCTGCTCAAAAGTACGGATCATGATGCCGTCAAGGTAACGTGAAAGAACACGGGCTGTGTCCTGAACAGGCTCGCCTCTGCCTATCTGGAGATCACGGTTTGAAAGGAAAAGTGCCTGACCGCCAAGCTGGTACATACCTGTTTCAAAAGAAACTCTTGTACGGGTAGAGGACTTCTGGAATATCATTCCGAGAGTTTTGCCTTTAAGAATGTGATGCTCGATACCGTTTTTGTTTTCGTATTTGAGCTGGTCTGCAAGATTGAGAATGTCGAGAATTTCCTCCTTGGAAAGGTCGAGCATTTTAAGTAAATGTTTCATAATATTTCCTCCGTATTTTGATTTTTATTTGATATTGCGTATCAAACGGTCGAACACTGTTCGCACCTACACACTTTGTTATTTCTCGTCAAGAACTTTTTTCAGAATAGCAAGTCCCTTGTCTATCTGCTCATATGAGATATTCAGCGGTGGCAAAAATCTCAGCTTGTCCTTTGCTGTGAGAATAAGAAGTCCGTTTTCAAAGCACTTGTTAAGCACATCAGCGGCTTTCTTGGTTTTGAGCCTTACGCCTATCATAAGACCAAGTCCGTCAACGCCCTCAACTTCGTCTATTTCTGCAAGCTTTTCTCTGAAATATTCGCCCTTTTTGCGAACTTCCTCAAGAAACTCAGGCTTTGTCACCTTGTCAAGAACTGCGTTTCCGCCTGCACAGGAAATAGGGTTTCCACCGAATGTCGAGCCGTGTGTACCCTTGCCAAGTACCTCACTGCACTTTTTGTTCGCAAGGCACACGCCTATTGGAACACCGCCTGCAAGACCCTTTGCAAGTGTGGTTATGTCAGGCTTTACGTTGTAAAGCTCAGATGTGAGGAGCTTGCCTGTTCTGCCAACGCCTGTCTGTACCTCGTCGGCAATGGTGAGAATATCCCTCTTTGCACATTCAAGCATGATAGTGTTCACAAAGCTCTGCTGAAGAGGTATAACTCCGCCCTCGCCCTGAACGAACTCGAACATTACAGCGCAAACCTTGTTGTCAAGCTTGTTGAGCTTGTCCATAAGATCGTCAATATCATTAGCGATAACATTTTCAAATCCACCAACGAACGGGAAGAAGTAGTTGTGGAAAACCTCCTGACCTGTTGCAGAAAGAGTGCAAAGCGTTCTGCCGTGGAAGCTGTTTACAAGGGTGATGATGATATTTCTCTCAGCGTCCTTGCCGTATTTGTCAAAGCTGTATTTTCTTGCAAGCTTGATAGCGCACTCGTTAGCCTCTGCGCCCGAGTTGCCGAAGAACATTTTCTCATAGCCTGTTGCCTCGCAAAGTCTTTTTGCAAAGTCAGCCTGTACCTTTGTGTAATAGTAGTTTGAGGTGTGCTGTATCTTGTGTGCCTGATCGCAGATAGCGTTCACCCAATCCTCGTCGCAGTAGCCAAGGCTGTTTGTGCCGATACCGGAGCCGAAGTCGATATACTCTTTTCCGTCCTCGCCAACAGCCGTCTGACCATGACCGCTTTCCATAACAAGACCTATTCTGCCATAGGTCTGCATAACGTGTTCGTTGAACTGTTCTATGGTGTTCATTTTTATCACTCTTTTCAATATGTATTGATATTTTATATAAACTGTGTACCGATACCCTCGTTAGAGAGCAGCTCGATAAGTATCGAGTGCGGTACTCTGCCGTCAATGATAGTGGTCTTTTTAACGCCACGTCTTACGGCTTCAACACAGCAGTCTATCTTTGGTATCATTCCGCCGCTTATGATGCCTTTCTTTTTGAGATAAGGCACATCGCTGACGTTTACCTGTGGGATAAGTGTGGAATCATCGTCCTTGTCCTCCAGCAGACCAACTATATCCGTCATAAGAATAAGTTTTTCCGCTCTCAAGCAAGAGGCTATCCTAGCCGCCGCAGTGTCAGCATTGATATTGTAAGACTGTCCGTCCTCGCCAACGCCAACTGTGGAGATTATAGGAACATAACCGTTGTTAAGTGCGTCAACTATAGGCTTTGTCGTCACCTTTTTGATGTCGCCCACAAAACCAAGGTCAACTTCGCTGTCAAGCTTCTGCGCAAGTATCATCTGCCCGTCACAGCCGCAAAGACCGAGAGCCTTTCCGCCATGGAGCTGCAAAGCGCAAACAAGCTCCTTGTTTACCTTTCCGCACAGCACCATTTTAACGATATCTATAGTTTCAGCGTCAGTGTATCTCAGACCGTTTATGAACTTGCTTTCAATGCCGACTCTTTTGAGCATTGCATTTATCTCAGGGCCACCGCCATGAACAAGAACTACCTTTATGCCTACCTCGCTTAGAAGCACGATATCGCTCATAACAGCTTCTTTAAGCTCAGCGTTTGTCATAGCGTTGCCACCGTATTTTACAACGACTATCTTGTCGTGGTATTTCTGAATGTGTGGCAGAGCGTCAATAAGTATCTGACTTCTGATTTTATTGCTTATGTCCATTTCTCATTCTTCTTTCCTATACTGATTTTATGTCTTAGCTTCTGTAATCGCCGTTTATCTTAACATAATCATATGTAAGGTCACAGCCCCATGCAGTGGCAGTGCCGTTGCCGTCGCCGATAGAAACGCTTATTGTGATCTCGTCCTCAAGAAGAACGGTCTTAGCCACTTCCTCAGAGAACTCTATGCCTGCGCCGTTGTGGCAAACGTGTATCTCTCCTGCCTTTGATGACAGTGAAACGTCCACCTTGTTTATGTCAAAATCAGCTTCAGCGTATCCAACAGCGCAGAGTATCCTGCCCCAGTTAGCGTCAGCACCGAACATTGCACACTTGAAAAGCGGCGAGCATATAACGCTCTTTGCAACGATTATAGCGGTGTCAAGGTCTTTTGCACCGGTAACAGTACATTCAAGAAGCTTAGTTGCACCCTCGCCGTCCTTTGCGAGCATTTTTGTAATGTTCATCATAACGATATAAAGAGCCTTTTTGAACACCTCGTAGCTCTCACCCTCGGCTGTTATCTCGGCATTTCCTGCAAGTCCGTTAGCCATAACAGCACAGGTATCGTTCGTTGACTGGTCACCGTCAACAGACAGGCAGTTATATGTTATCTTGACGATATCAGTAAGAGCCTTTTTGAGCATTTCGGAGGATACAGCGCAGTCTGTAGTGATAACATTTAGCGTAGTCGCCATGTTAGGGTGTATCATACCGCTGCCCTTGCCCATGCCGCCAACGTGGCAGATCTTGCCGTCAAGCTCAAACTCAACAGCCACTTCCTTTTTCACTGTATCAGTAGTCATGATAGCAATAGCGGCTTTTTCGTTGCCCTCATAGGAAAGCCCCTCATAAAGCTCGTCTATCTTAGCTTCGATAGGTTCAAGAGGAAGTATCTGACCTATGACGCCTGTCTGAGCGATAAGAATTTCCTCAGGCTTAACGCCCATTTTCTCGGCAGTCATCTCGCATATTTTGTAAGCCTTTTCCTCACCGTCAGCGTTGCAGGTGTTAGCGTTTTTGGAGTTGAGGATAAAGCCCTTAGCCTTGCCGCCTGTTTTAGCAAGATTTTTCTGAGAAATAGTAACAGGAGCACCCTTGACCTTATTCTGAGTAAAAACGCCGGCGGCTGAACACATAACGTCAGACTCCACAAGGCAGAGGTCAGGCTTTTTTGTAGGGTTTTCCTTTATGCCGCAATAAAGACCGTTAGCCTTAAAGCCCTTTGCAGCACACACGCCGCCGTCTACATACTTATAGCCGTCGAAATTTTTCTTTGATATCTCTTTCATATTCAAAACTCCTTACAAAATTTTCACACTAATTAGATCAGGACAGATTTTTTCTATTAATTATTTCTGTAGGGGCGAACAGCTTTCGCCCGCTTATTTTTTCCGCACTTTTATATTCGCACTCATTGGTCGGGGATTGCTCTCCTTTGTGGGGGAGCTTATTGTCGCCGTTGGCGAGTCATTTGAAGACGCTTCGCTGTTCAAATGACAAAAGCGGCGGAGTTTTGTTGGTTTTTAGGCTTGGTTGAGAAATTTTACTTCGGTTTGTTTTATTTTTTTGTCCGCCGCTTTTTTTAGACCGTACTTTTGTGGAGGGGGCTCTGCCCCCTGTTGGGTTTGATTTTGCTTTTGGCTTTATTTTGCCCCCGCTGGGGCTGCTCGCCCCCGTCCCTCGGCAGGGCTAACGCCGCCCTGCACCGGCGATTTTTTTGTGCGGTGCTTTTGGTTTGTTTTTTGCTTTTTTGTTATTCCAACCCCGTTGCTTCGTTTATCCCCAACATTATATTCATATTCTGTATTGCTGCGCCGCTTGCACCTTTTCCAAGGTTATCAAATCTCGACATAAGCAATATCTGATCCTCATTTCCGCACACGAATATCTGCATATTATTTGTTCCGGCCAATGTATTTGCTGCGATAAATCCGTCAGGAAGAGTTTCCGTTCCACCGAGCTCCATTACCTTAACGAAATGCTGACCAAGATAATGCTCCGCCATTATTTCATGGATATTCTCAGGTGTATACTTCTTTGTCAAACATCTTGTCACCAGCGGCACAGAAACAACCATACCATTATAATAGTCGTCCACTATCGGATTGAACATAGGCTTATATTTAAGTCCGCACACCGCCTGCATTTCAGGGATATGCTTGTGTTTCTGTGTGAGTGCATACTGACGTGGAGAATACATTTCCTTTGTTTTATTTTCGCTCTCCATAGCGGTTATCATTTTCTTTCCGCCGCCGCTGTAGCCTGAAACTGCATGGCAGGTAACAGGATAATCCTCAGGAAGCACTCCTGCCTTTACGAGAGGATAAACAAGGCTTATAAAGCCGCTTGCATAACAGCCTGGGTTTGCAACTCTTTTTGAATTGCGGATATTCTCTCTATGCTTTTCAGAAAGCTCAGGGAAGCCGTAATCCCAAGCAGGGTTTGTTCTGTGAGCGGTAGAAGCGTCGATTATCCTAACATCAGGGTTTGTGCAAAGTGAAGCCGCCTCTATTGCCGCTGCGTCAGGCAGGCAGAGAAAAGTGATATCCGATGAGTTTATCATCTTTGCTCTCTCGTTCACGTCCTTGCGCTTTTCCTCGTCAATGAGCAGTATCTCAACGTCATTTCTGTTCTGAAAACGCTCATATATCTGAAGTCCCGTTGTTCCTTCTTTTCCGTCAATAAAAACTCTTGTTTTCATTTTCTTCATATCCTTTTATAAAACTTTATGATTTTGTCTGTCAATAATCTGTATGCTCATGCAAATGCAAACTTTTGTAGGGGCGAACAGTGTTCGCCCGTTTGGCTGACAGCTCTTTAGCCGTCTGCATACTTTTAATTATCGTCCAAAATGTTCTTGTATTCAGGTTCTTTTTTCAGCTTTTTACGCTTTTTATCTTCCTTTGCGGCGTTTATTGCGTCCTTATCCGCAAAACAGTTTCCAAGACCTGCGGCAAAGCCTGCGGTCAACACAGTGAGTACGATAAAGTTCGGCACTACCGACCTTGCTTCCTCCACAAAGATATATTCTATCACCGAAACCGCTATCATCACAGGCGCAACATACCATTTCAAGCCGTAGTTCTTAGCGTGTCGGTAGCAAGCCCACCATGTACACACAGGGTACGCCACCGTAAATCCCACCGCAAACAGCGGATATATCACAAAAAGCTTAGCCGTAAAAAGCCACATTATAACTGTCGCAAGCTCCCACAGCACAAGATATAGCAGTGCCGCCTTAACAGGGGAGCAGTGTTTATCAAAGCTTATTTCTGACATATTCTATCTGAGCTTTTACAGACTCAGGCGCAGGACCGCCTGCCGCTTTTCTCTGCATTACGCAGGTTTCAAGGCTGATAGCGTCATAAACGTCCTCGTCAAAGTTGTCAGTGAGCTTCTTGTACTCCTCCAATGGGAGAGTTTCAAGGGTGCAGCCCTTTTCAATGCAGGTGTGAACGAGAGTACCCGTTATCTTGTAAGCGTCCCTGAAAGGCATACCCTTCTTAACAAGATAGTCAGCACAGTCTGTAGCGTTTATAAAGCCCTTGGCTGCGGCGTTTCTCATGTTCTCAGGGATAACTCTCATTGTAGCAAGCATCGGGTCAAACGTTTTAAGGCAAAGCTTAACAGTGTCGATTGCGTCAAAGATAGCTTCCTTGTCCTCCTGCATATCCTTGTTGTATGCAAGTGGCAGACCCTTCATCATAACGAGCAGTGTGTTAAGGTCGCCGTAAACTCTGCCTGTCTTGCCTCTGATAAGCTCAGTAACATCAGGGTTTTTCTTTTGTGGCATGATAGACGAGCCTGTTGCATAAGCGTCGTCAAGCTCGATAAATTTGAACTCCCATGAGCACCAAAGGATTATCTCCTCAGAAAATCTTGAAAGGTGCATCATAAGCAGTGAGATAGCTGAGCAAAGCTCAATGCAGAAATCTCTGTCCGAAACGCCGTCAAGTGAGTTCTGTGTTATCTCGTCAAAGCCAAGCAGGTCGCAAACTCTCTGTCTGTTTATAGGGTAAGTTGTAGATGCAAGAGCACCGCTTCCCAAAGGCATGATGTTCGTTCTCTTGTAGCTGTCCTCAAGTCTTGAAATATCTCTCAGGAGCATATTTGCATATGCCATAAGGTGATGAGCAAATGTGATAGGCTGTGCCCTTTGAAGATGAGTATATCCCGGCATAACAGTTGTGAGATTTTTCTCTGCAATGTCAAGGATAGTGTGTTCAAGCTTTTTCACAAGCTCGATTATCTCTTTTGTTTCGGCTCTGAGTATCATTCTCACGTCAAGTGCCACCTGATCGTTTCTTGATCTTGCCGTGTGAAGTCTTTTGCCTGTGTCCCCAAGCCTTTTGGTAAGCTCAGCCTCAACAAACATATGAACGTCCTCTGCAGTAGGGTCGAACTGTAATTTTCCCTCGTCGATATCCGCAAGAATACCCTTAAGTCCCTGGACTATTTTTTCGCTTTCGTGCTTTTCGATTATACCGCACTCGCCAAGCATAGTGGCGTGCGCCATAGAACCCTCTATATCATAGCGGTACATTCTTGCGTCAAAGGAAATAGATGAATTGAAATCATTGACTCTTTCGTCAACTTCCTTTGTAAATCTTCCTGCCCACATTTTTCCTGCCATTTTAAAACCGTCCTTTATGTTTATTTCAAGTTATCAAATATAAAAAATGTATGGGCAAAATGACCCCAAAGGATCATCCTGCCCCGATACATTTCAATAAGTGCGGATCAAATTTCCTTTTCGTGCTGTTCAAGCAGCTTCTGGATATCCACGCCGTTGATCTTCAGACCGTCTATCTTGCAATCGTTTATCTCAACGTTTGTAAGGTCACAGTGAATGAACTGTGAGTTCTTAAGATCAGGATTTTTAAACTCAACATTGTTCATGATAGAGCAGCCAAATCTCGAGTTGCTGAGATTTACGCCCAAGAACTTTGTGTTTACCATATACATATCTGCAAAGTCGCTTTCTTTCATGCTGACGTTGTTGAAATGTGTCTCGTCCATATTAACGTCATCGAAAACGGCTTCCTTAAGATTTACGTTCGAGAACTTTGCTCCGCCGAGGTTTACGTCCTCAAAAGAGGAGTTCGGCAGGCTGTCATAAGAGATCTCGACCTTCTTGTCTATTGCAGGCTCAAAAATGCTGTTATTATCTGACATATCAAAACCTCCGTGAAAAATATTATACAAACTTTTTAAGGTTATACACCTTTATGCCCTGTTGACCAGAGCGCCGCTATTAGTCTTTCTTAGCGTTTCTCTTCTGCTCGAGCTTAGCTCTTACCTTGATAGGCAGGCCGAAGAGGTTGATGAATCCTGTTGCATCAGCCTGATTGTAAACATTGTCCTCATCAAATGTAGCAACTTCTTCATCATAAAGTGTGTATGGAGATGTTACACCTGCGTTTATCATGTTGCCCTTGTAAAGCTTGAGCTTAACATCGCCTGTAACAGTCTTCTGTGTTTCTGTAACAAATGCGCTCATAGCCTCACGGAGAGGAGTGAACCACTGACCATTGTAAACAATGTCAGCAAACTTGATTGAAAGATACTGCTTAACTCTTGCAGTTTCCTTGTCAAGTGTGATAGTTTCAAGAACTTCATGAGCCTTGTAAAGGATAGCTCCGCCCGGAGTTTCATAAACACCTCTTGACTTCATACCAACAAGTCTGTTCTCAACAAGGTCAGCAAGACCGATACCATTTGCACCGCCAAGCTCGTTAAGCTTTGTAACAAGCTCCTTGCCGTTCATCTCAACGCCGTCAACTGCTGTTGGGATACCCTTTTCGAAGTGGATAGTTACATAAGTTGGCTTGTCAGGAGCCATGATAGGTGAAACGCCCATTTCAAGGAAGCCCGGCTTCTCATACTGTGGCTCGTTTGCAGGATCTTCAAGATCCAGACCTTCATGTGAAAGGTGCCAAAGGTTCTTGTCCTTTGAGTAGTTTGTTTCTCTGTTTATCTTCAGAGGAATGTTGTGTGCCTCAGCATACTCGATCTCCTGCTCTCTTGACTTAAGATCCCAGATTCTCCAAGGAGCGATTATCTCCATATCAGGAGCAAAAGCCTTGATAGCAAGCTCAAATCTAACCTGGTCGTTGCCCTTACCTGTGCAGCCGTGGCAAATAGCGTCAGCACCCTCTTTGATAGCGATCTCAGCTATTCTCTTTGCAATGATCGGACGAGCAAATGAAGTGCCGAGGAGGTACTGGTTCTCATAAACAGCGCCAGCCTGTACTGTTGGATATACATAATCCTCGATGAACTCTTCTGTAAGGTCCTCGATATAGAGCTTAGAAGCGCCTGTCTTGATAGCCTTTTCCTCAAGACCGTCAAGCTCTGTGCCCTGACCAACGTTTCCTGAAACAGCGATTACTTCGCAGTTGTTGTAGTTTTCCTTGAGCCACGGAATGATGATAGATGTATCAAGTCCGCCGGAATAAGCAAGGACAACTTTTTTGATCTCTTTTGCCATAACAAAATTCCTCCATTGTTTGTAGTAAGTATGTTTGTATAATATTTTCACGGCTTTCATGCCGATAAAATTATTATACACCTTTATACAGCATTGTCAAGTGCTTTTGCATAAAAATTTTATATTTATACACATTTTAAGGCTTTTTAATGTATATTTTTAGATAATATACAATTTATTCTGTATAAACTTCAAAAGATATACATATCAAGTATTGTAACGGCATAAAATAAAACAGCTAAACCAAAAACACAAAAACAGCTTTACAAATACTTAATTCAATTATATCACTATTCTTCAAAAAAAGCAACACAAAAAAGCCCTGTTTTAACGATTTTTGTACAATATTTCAGGGCTTTCAAGGGGTTGCAATTTCATAAGAAATGATATATAATATACTCAGACATTTTCTATACGATATTGGTGTACAATAAGTATGATAAGTCTGACATAATACTGAAAGGCGGTAATGAAAATGAGCAGTTTCAACGGTTTCAAAGAGGTAACAGAAAAGCTTGACGCTATTGACTTCAATCCATACAAAAAGATAGGCAAGGAGTGGTTTCTTGTAACGGCAGGCGACGAGAGTGGCTGGAACACAATGACAGCTTCATGGGGCTTTGCAGGCGTTATGTGGGGAAAGAACACCTTCACCACAGTTATAAGACCACAGAGATATACAAAGGAATTTATCGACAAGGCAGAATATTTCACCATAAGCTTTTTCAAAGAGGAGTATAAAAAGGCACTTTCATTCTGTGGCTCACATAGCGGACGTGACTGCGATAAGGCAAAGGAAACAGGTCTGACCCCTGTGTTCGTGTCTGAAAACGGCGTGGAGGTAACAGCTTTTGCGGAAGCTGATATGGTGCTTGTGTGCAAAAAGGCTTATGTTCAGGAGATGAAGCCTGAGTGCTTTGTTGATACTGAAAACGATGAGAAATGGTATTCTGACAAGGATTATCACTATCAGTATATCGGCGAGATTGTAAAGGCATTTGTCAAGGAATAATCTAAGCATATCTGCAAAGGATAGGTAGTAATGGTACGTCTGAATGATGATAAAGAAATGGTAAAGAGCATAAAAGAGGGGCTTAAACGCACAGGTGGCTATTGTCCGTGCAGGATACAGCGCACAGAGGAAAACAAGTGTATGTGCAAAGAGTTCCGTGAGCAGATAGCCGACCCGAATTTTGAAGGCTTCTGCCATTGTATGCTATATTACAAAAGCAAGGACTAGAAAAGGAGCTGTGAAAAATGTCTGTAAAGGTCATAACAAAGGATAATTTTGAAAACGAAGTAATGCACTCGGAAAAGCCTGTCCTGCTTGACTTCTGGGCAGCATGGTGCGGTCCATGCAAAATGCTTTCACCGCTGGTGGATAAGTATTCTGATGAGGACAGTTCTGTAAAGGTGGGGAAGGTCAACGTTGATGAGGAAAACGAGCTTGCATCCGCTTTTGGTATCTCGAGCATACCTGCCCTTTTTGTTGTGAAACATGGCAAGGTAGTTGCTTCAACTGTCGGCTATATGCCTGAGGAGGAGCTCAAATCTTTTGTGGCTTCGGCAAAGGCGAAGTAAAAACAGTTTATCATAACAAAACAAAGCGTATGGGCGACCTGTGGTCGCCCACTTTTTTTGTATCGTAATTGGGCTATGAACATCTTCTGCATTTTGTCACTAGGGCAAAAATAAAAGCCCTGCAAAACGCAGAGCTTTTAAATATGATACTTTTTCAACATTCTCGGGGCGAACAGTTCGCCCGTTACGTCACGTTTTATCTCTCCTCACGGAAATAATTTATACCGCAGGATTGTGGCTGTGAACGCTCTCTTGATTTTTTCACTGAAGTGATGATAAGAACAAGAGCCGTTACAAGATATGGGAGCATATCAAAGAATGACTCAGGAACAGTGAAGCCGAGGTTTTTCGGGAAGTAGTATTTCAGCACCATGAATGCACCGAAAATATACGCTCCGTAAATAGCCCTTGCAGGATTCCATACAGCGAAGATAACAAGCGCTACAGCTATCCAGCCAAGACCGTTCACGCTGTTTGCCATCCAAACACCGCCGTTTATTACCATTGAGCAGAACGCTCCGCCTATTCCGCATATTCCTCCGCCGATAAGAACGTTTATGTATTTGTATTTCACAACGCTTATTCCCACAGCGTCCGCAACAGCAGGATTCTCACCGATAGTTCTAAGGTTAAGACCCACTTTAGTCTTTTTCAGATAGATAAACATTATCACAGCGATAACAATGCTCAGATATGTGAAAATGTTCTGTGAGAAAAGCACCTCTCCAAGAACGGGTATCTTGCTGAGAAGCGGTATGTCAATGTTTTTCAGACTGCTCATCACTCCGTCAGGCAGTTTGAGATTTCCTGTAGGTGAAGCGGATATCATCTGCTCGCCTATGAAGTTTGAAAGTCCCGTGCCGAATATAGTCAGTGTAAGACCTGTTACGTTTTGGTTCGCCATCATTGTTATGGTAAGAAAAGCATAGATAAGCGAAACAAGCGCACCCATAAGAAATGCCGCAAGTATGGAAAGCCAAAGGCTTCCTGTCTTGTATGCTACCATAAAGCCTGCGCAAGCGCCCATTGCCATTGTTCCCTCAACGCCAAGGTTAAGGTGTCCCGCCTTTTCATTTTGTATCTCTCCTACTGTGCCGAAAAGCAGAGGAGTACCCATATATACCGCATGGGCAAGGAATGAAATAAGTCTAGTCATTTTTCCTGCCTCCTCTTGTTACAAATCTGTATCTGATGAAGAACTCACAGCCAAGCACGAAGAACAGGATTATTCCCTGCAAAACGTCCGAGCAGTAAGGTGAAAGAACAAATTCAGACGATACCACAGTGCTGCCCTTTTCAAGGACTGCGAATAAGAATGACACCACAAGTATGCCGAATGGATTGAGGTTTGCAAGCCATGCAACTATGATAGCCGTGAAGCCTACTCCGCCTGCAACAGATGTTGAAAGTGTGTGTTCTGTTCCGCAAGCCTGCACCATTCCTGCGATACCGCAGATAGCACCGCTGAGGAACATCGTTCTTATCATTATCTTGCTAGGGCTCATGCCTGCATATCTTGCAGTTGCGTGGCTGTCTGATACTACAGTTATCTCGTAGCCCTGCTTTGTGTATTTAAGATAGATAAATACCAGTACCACAAGCACCAGACCTATCAACCAGCCTATCTGCACACCGCCCAGCGAGTCAAGCCATGCGTTAAGGTCAAATCTTGCTATCTTAGGATATCCCTTTGACTCAGGATCCTGCCATGCGCCCTTTGTGAGCCAATCTATAACGTAAAGTGCAATATAGTTGAGCATAAGGGTGAGCAAAGTTTCGTTTGTGTCGAATTTTGCCTTGAAAAATGCAGGGATAATGCCGTACAGTCCTCCGCCTATCATCGCCGCAACGAACATTACAATGAAAAGCAGATAGTGAGGCATATCGTAATGATAAAGAGCAAAGTATGAAGCGAAAACTCCGCCCATTATTATCTGACCCTCTGCACCGATATTCCAAAACTTCATCTTAAACGCAAGCGTAATGCCAAGAGAAGATATAAGAAGCGGTATCATTATCTTTATGGTCTCTTTGAACGGCATAAAAGGGCTTGCGGCGTTCTTGCCGATAAAAGCACCCTTTACCATTTTCGCATAGTAAGAAAACGGATCTTTGCCAAGAATAAGAATGAATATTCCGCCTGCACAAATAGCCAGAAGCACCGACAGAAGCCTTATGATAAGCTTTTGCTTGTTTGAGCGTTCAGCACGCTTGGCTATTCTTATAAGTGGCTCTTTTTTTATAATATCAGCCAATGCCCAGCACCTCCTCCATTGTCGAGCCTGTCATCATCATGCCCACCTGTTCCTTTGTGACCTTTTTGGCGTCACAAATACCTGTTATCTTGCCGTGACAAAGCACCATTATCCTGTCGCAAAGCTCCAGAAGAACGTCAAGGTCCTCGCCTATGAAAAGCACAGCCGTGTTCTTTTTCTTCTGCTCGTTAAGAAGCGAGTATATAAGATATGATGAGTTGATGTCAAGTCCACGAACAGGATATGCGGTTATGAGCAGGTCAGGCTCACTGTGTATCTCTCGTCCAAGCAGGACCTTCTGAACGTTTCCGCCCGAAAGCATTCTTACAGGAAGCTCCGTGGACGGAGTTTTTATTTCAAGCTTTTCTATAAGCTCCTTTGAAAGCGCCTTAGCAGGCTTTCTGTCCACAAAGCAAAGCTTGCCCTGCTTGTATGTTTTAAGAAGCATATTGTCCGTCATACCCACCGAAGCGATAAGACCCATTCCAAGTCTGTCCTCAGGGATAAAGCTCATGCTTATGCCGAGATTTATTATCTCCTTAGGTGTCTTGCCTATGATGTTCTCCTTGTTGTAAAGCACTGCGCCCTTTTCTATCTTCTGAAGCCCTGCGATAGTCTCGCAAAGCTCTTTCTGACCGCTTCCTGCAATGCCTGCCACACCAAGTATCTCGCCCCTGTTTATAACAAAGCTTACGTCATCGAGAGCAATGCTTCCCTCAGAGTTCTTTACCGTCAGATCGACTACGTTAAGTATCGGCTTTACGTTCACAGGTTCAGGTCTTTCTATTGAAAGCTCCACCGCCTTGCCCACCATAAGCTCAGTGAGCTGTTTTTCGCTGCTCTCTGCTGTGTTTACAGTTTCAACGCTCTTGCCCTTTCGCAGTATAGTCACTCTGTCAGATATATCCATTACCTCGCCCAGCTTGTGGGTGATGATAATGATAGCACAGCCCTGAGCTTTCATTTTTCTCAGGATATTGAAAAGCTTTTCAGTTTCCTGCGGAGTAAGAACCGCCGTAGGCTCGTCAAGAATAAGTATTTTAGCACCCCTGTAAAGCACCTTCAGTATCTCAACTGTCTGCTTTTCACTGACGGACATATTGTATACCTTTTTGTCAGGGTCAACTTCAAGACCAAGCTGTTCAGATATCTTTTTTATCTCATCTCTCACAGCGCCCTTGCTCTTAAGCTTGCCCTTTGTGCCTGCCACAATGTTGTCTGCGGCGGAGAACACCTCCACAAGCTTGAAGTGCTGATGTATCATGCCTATGCCAAGTTCGATAGAATCCATAGGTGAATTTATCGCCTCAGGCTTGCCGGCAATGTAGATATTGCCCTTGTCAGGGTGATAGATACCCGAAAGCATATTCATCAACGTGGTCTTTCCTGATCCGTTTTCGCCCAGCAGTGCAAGTATCTCACCGTATTTTACTTCAAGATCAATGCCGTCGTTTGCAACCACGCTTCCGAAAACTTTTGTTATACCGCTGCATTTTACAGCGATCTCAGCAGATATTTCTTCACTCATACTTTCAGCTCCTTTTTATGAACTTCCTTAGATTTGCTAATGTCATCAGAAACCGACAGCAGAATTACCTGCTGCCGTATGCTCATATCATTAACAAAACAGGCGGCAACCTGCACCGCCCGTATAAATGTTTTGTTAAGCTGTTAAGCCTTATTACTTGACCTCAACGTTCTTGAAGTACCAGTTGATTCCGCCTGTGATAGTAGCGTCGTCAAGAGTTTTGCCCTCTTCGCCAACTGTTTTGCCGTCGTTTGTTTCGATAACTCCGTCAAATACGTTGAATGAGCCGTCCTCAAGCTTAGCCTTAGCCTCGTCAACAGCCTTCTGCATATCCTCTGTGCAGAGATCCTTGTTCAGAGGAGCGATGTCTACAAGACCGTCAGCCATGCCGCCGTAGTAGTTCTCACACTTCCAGTTGCCATCTACGATCTGCTTTACCTGATATGTGTAGTATGCAGACCAGTTCCAAAGAGTTGAAGTAAGTGTAGCCTTAGGAGCGTCCTTAGACATATCTGTGTTGTAGCCTACGCCCCACTTGCCTGCGCTTTCAGCCTCGAGCTGTGGGTTAGGTGTGTCGCAGTGCTGAGCGATAACGTCGCAGCCCTCAGAAAGAAGAGCCTTTGCAGCGTTTGTTTCCTCTGTTGGTGAATACCAGCTGTTTGTTACCTTTACATATACCTTAGCGTCAGGATTTACAGAATAAACGCCCATTGCGAAAGCGTCGATACCGCCTGTGCATTCAGAGTTCTCGCTGCCCATAGCGGAAACGTAACCGATAAGATTTGACTCTGTCTTCATACCTGCAACGATACCGGTGAGATATCTTGCCTGATAAATTCTTCCGAAGTAGTTGTTAAGGTTCTTGCCGTTGTTCTTGTAGCCTGTGCCGTGGCAGAAATAAACGTCAGGATATTCCTCAGCGAGGGATTCCATTTTGTCCATATAGCCCCAGCTTGTGCCGAAGATGATGTTGCAGCCTTCCTCGATGCACTCACGGATAGCTGTTTCTGTAGCAGCAGGGTCGCTGTCTGATACGTTGTTCTTTCTTACGATCTGATCGTCTTTAAGTCCAAGCTCCTTCTGCATACCAACGATACCCTGATCGTGAGCATATGTGTAGCCTGAACCGTCGGCAGGGTTGCCGATGTGTATAACACCGATCTTTACAGTGTCATAGCTGAGAGTTGTCGTCTGCTTGTCAGCCGACTTCTGTGATGCTTCGTCCTTAGCAGATGTACAAGCTGTAAGAGCTGTTACAGCAAGAGCCGCAGAAAGAACGAGCGCAAGAATACGTCTTACCTTCATGTTTGATCTTCCTCCATAAAATATTTATTGGTAACGCCTTGTGCGTTAGTCCCTGAAAGTGATAGTGCCGTTGTCCATAGAGTCAACGATAGCAAGAGATTCGAGCTTTACGCCCATGTCACGGATAGTCTTTCCGCCAACCTGGAAGCCCTTTTCGATAACGATACCTGCTCCCGCAAGTTCAGCCCCGGACTGCTTCACGATATCTATAAGCCCCATAAGAGCACAGCCGTTAGCAAGAAAATCGTCAATGATAAGCACCTTGTCACCCTTGCCGAGATATTTTTCAGATACCATTACGTCATATGTAACGCCCTTTGTGTAGGACTTTACTTGAGTAACGAACATTTCGCCGTCAAGATTTTTGCTGAGAGTTTTCTTTGCAAAAATAACAGGGCAGTTGTTAAAATGCTGTGCCGCAATGCAGGCAATGCCGATACCGGATGACTCGATAGTGAGTATCTTGTTTACGCCTGTTCCTGCAAATCTCTTTGCAAACTCCTCACCGATATCGTTGAAAAGCTTGACGTCCATTTGGTGGTTAAGGAATTTATCGACTTTGAGAACGTTTCCTTCCTTTACTACTCCGTCCTTAAGAATACGCTGTTTTAAAATTTCCATGATCTTTTCCTCACGATACAAAAAATAGTTAAATATATTATTTTACATCAAAAAGCAACTATATAAGAAAATTATACTACACTTTCGACGATTATTCAATTGCTATGGCACGTTAAAAGTTTAACATTCTATTAATTTTCAACGTTCTTTTCTATATTGTGCAATAAAAAAATCCGCCTGAGATCTCAGACGGATAAAAGTTTTATTTTTCTTTTACTTTTCTTGAAGCTATCTTAGCCGTGTTCGGCATACAGAGCATAGCAGCGGAGCTTTCGTAAATCGTGACATATATAGGAGAGTTCGTCAAATTGCAGAAAATAAGGTTTTTCGTGTCACAGTCATAAAACTCCATAAGCTCGCTGTCAATATAATATCTCCCCAGCGTATCCCATAAATCCAGCTTTTCCTTGCTTTCCGCAAGCCCCACAGAATCAATGACCAGCCCAACGGTCACATATGCAAAAACAGGCACTACCATATCTTCTTTTTTGTAGAACATCTTGTTTCCATGTGGGTCAGTGCCGTAATAGCATATAACAAGAGTATCTTCAGGTAACTCATTTGCAACGTCAGCCTGTTCATTATCACAAAGCCTCTGGCAGATCGTGAAAAATTTATCAAGCTGTGCCATGAGCTTTTCTCTCTGCATTTTAGCTGTTTCAGCAAGCTCACTGCTTCCTGTTCTTTGTGCGGCATTTTCAGCGATATCGCAGTCAAAATAATCGCTTGGCGTTTTAAGCTCATAAACGTTGTTTATTGTTTTGGCAAAAAGCTTTCCGTCCTCGGAGTATACCGAGGTCACAGGAGAACTGCGTATGAATTTTCCGTCAGGGAACTTTTGACTGCCATATACAAGACCTTGAACGCAGTAAAACACTGTGTCGTCCGTGATAGGGTCAGGAAAACAGCTTTGAGCCGTGTTTGGATATGAAAAAAGCGAATTTTTCAAATTTCTTATTGCCACACGCCACTTGTCAAGATACATTTTTTCTCCCTCGCTTTCAGCATTCATACCTATATAATATCAGATAGTGTATATTTTGTCAATAAAGCTGATAGCTTAATAAGAGAAAAAAAAGTCCCCGCTTATCGCAGAGGACTTTTTCAGATCATTTTGTTCGGCTAAAATATTTTTCGTTTGCACTGCCTGAAATATTGATCTTTAAAAGATTGTTCGTTCTCAGACGTACCAGCTCATCTATATACGGCTTCATAACAAAGTCTGAAACTCTGTTCTTCAATTTTGTCATGCCTTTAAGTACGCTGTGAGTCTGGGTTATAGCAATAACGGGGAGTCTTCTCTCATCAATGTCAAGAGGAAATTCGTCGTCCTTGGAAATAAGCTGTATGTCAAAATAAATAAGGTCTATATCCTCGTTAAGAAGAAGCTTTTTTCCTGCCTGAATGGTTTCTGCAGTGAAAACGGTATTTTCCTGAGAAAGTATCTCTTCGAGCTGACAGCGTGTGTCGCTGTTGTTGCTGACGATAAGGATCTTGTGCTTTCGGTCTATTTCATCTTGGATATAGTTCTTATATTCGTTTATGCGTTTATCCGTCAGCACCATGTCGGTCACGTCCGTGAAATACGCTATAAGCACAGAGCTTACACCTGTTTCGCTGACAAATCGTAAATGCGTCTTGAACCAGTGCTTCTTGCCGTTTATCTCGTGCATACTGAGAACACATTCTGCTCTGTCCTTGCTCTCTATTGCCTTGTTTACAGAGCTTGTGAATTTCTCTTTGCATTCGCTGTCAATGCAGTTCTTAACATTGAGTTTGCCGTAAATACTGCTGCCATAGCCGTATTTTTGTGAAAATGCCTTGTTTGAACATACCATTACCACTGTGCCGTTCGGAAAACATTCATATATCGTAGCAGGCTGGTCGATGCTGTCGATATATGTCAGCAATCCTCCGCCCTTGCCCCACAGCAGGTCGTTTACTGACGTCCTGTTCTCAGGCAAAGGCTGTTCCTCCTGATCTGAAATAAGCTTTTCATAGTCTGCCGAAGGCAAAGGCTTTGAATAATAGAAACCCTGAATGTAGTCACAGCCTACACTTTTCAGAAATTCTACCTGCTCCGCTTTGTCAACGCCTTCCGCTATAACAGGGATATTGAGCCATTTGGCCATTCTGATAACAGAAGAAATTATAGTTTCTGCACGGCCGTCATACTTTGCCTTGAACATGAACATCATGTCCATTTTTAGCATATCCACCTGAACATCTTTGAGTACGTTCAGGGAAGAATAGCCGCTGCCAAAATCGTCCATGAGGATAGTAAAGCCATTATTTCTGAGCTGACTGGTGATATCATCTATCATTACATTGTCGTCAGTATAAACGCTTTCCGTTATCTCGATGTTGAAATACTTAGGGTCAACGTCATACTTTTTCGTAAGTTCGATTATTATTTTTGAAAGATTAGGGTTGTAAAGGTTCACCCGTGAAACGTTTACAGACACAGGAAAAAGTGGTACTCCCTTGTCTTTCCATTCCTTGAGCTGTTTGCATACGCATTCCCATATGTAGAAATCAAGCTTTGATATAAAGCCGTTCTTCTCAAATATCGGGATAAACACCCCCGGTGAGATAAATCCCTTGGTAGGGTGTATCCACCTTGCAAGAGCCTCCGCACCCACAGGCTTGTTTGTCTTTACATCATATTTAGGCTGATAGTAAGGCACGAACTCATTATTTTCAAGAGCGTCGCTCATTTCATTTATTATATTCTGCTCATTTTCAAGAGAAAGCCGCATTTTGTCATCATAAAAAGCATAGCTTTTCATATAATGCCCTTTTACAGTTTTAGCGGCAAGAGCGGCACGGTCGCACATGAAGGATATTGGCAGGCTTCTGTCAGTCACCACATAAACGCCGTAAACGATCATGATGTTATAGCTTGCGGACAGTTTTTTCATGTCTTCAACAGCCTGCTCTATCTGCTTTACTGTTTCTTCCTTGCCCTGATAAGGGGTGAAGATACCGAAAACGTCAGCGTCTATCCTACCAAAGGTACAGCATTCCGTTGTTCTTGCAAAATCTCTTATACGTTTTGCAACACGCTTTAGCAGTCTGTCTCCATACGCAGTGCCGAAAAATGAATTTATAAGCTTGAAACGGTCGATATCTAGTCTTAGAAAAGCGAACTGCTTGTCAGGATTATCCTTAAGAAGTGCCTTTGACGCACTGAAAAATTTATTCTTTGAATATATCTCCGTAAGAGGGTCGTAGTTCATAACGTTATTAAGCTCTTTGAGCAGCGATACCTGACTTCTTGCGATAACGTTTTTGAGCCTTAGCTTTATAATATCAGCGTCATAAGGCTTTGGAACAAAGTCCCACGCACCGCTTTCAAGCACCTTCTTTTCAGTGTCTCTGTCTGATTTTTCTGTTAGTATAATAACAGGTATCTGAGATAAGGTTTTATCCTGCTTTATTTTATCCATGAACTCATATCCGTCCATTTCGGGCATTATGATATCCAGTATTATAGCGTCAACTTTTTTATCCTGTTTTTTTAGCATTGTAAGAGCCTGTATGCCATTTTCTGCTTGGATCACAGTATAGTCAGAATGTAGTATGTCACAAAGTATAGATCGGTTCGTTGTGCTGTCGTCAACGACAAGCACGGTTTTCTGTATGTCCATTTGCAGCTCCCTTCTGTCATATGGCAGTTTAATATAACGTTTTCATATCATAAGTATACAACATGTCGGTAGAATTTTCAACATTTTTTATCAGTGCTTGCAGGCTTTTTGGATTATTCGTTATAAATAGCTATTTTTGATTATTCAAAATACAAATAATTTGGTACTGTTTGCACAAGCCGTACTATTTATTATGACAAAGCTTTTCCGTTTTTGACATCATCACAAGCAGAAGTATGAAGAAAAATGCAAGATAAACGGGCATAAGCTTAAGGCTCGCATGGTTTGCGATAAGCCCGAAAACAGTGGGCATGAAGGTCGAGCCTGCAGGGAAGAGCTAAATCAGCCCTGCCCGAAATCAAATCTCTTGTAAAGCTTTTGTATCTTAGAAGCGATGACGATAGGCGGATAACCACCGCTTATGACATAGTGTGAGTGGGCAAGATATAAAGGTCTTCGATAATCAAA
The DNA here is from genome assembly GCF_040914135.1 of Ruminococcus sp. RTP21204st1_B2_RTP21204_210225. Lineage (NCBI taxonomy): Bacteria > Bacillati > Bacillota > Clostridia > Eubacteriales > Oscillospiraceae > Ruminococcus > Ruminococcus sp. RTP21204st1_B2_RTP21204_210225. The sequence goes on from NZ_JBCPGA010000003.1 coordinate 150,290, forward strand.
CCGCTCTGAAAGCTGTTCTCTGGTGGAGTTGTAAGCGATAGGTCTGTTAGGGTCGTTTTTTATGCGTCCGTAGCAGGTGTTGAAATATGTGTCGATAAAGACCACCATGCCCGATCTTTTAGCCACCTTGCCGTTCTCCTCCGAAAGCAATGCTCCGCCGCCTGTTGCAACAACGCCGCCAATGTCAGCAAATGCTGCAAGAGCCTCGGTTTCAAGCTTCCTGAAATGCTCCTCACCGTATTTGTCGAATATTTCAGGTATGCTCATTCCTGCCGTGTCTTCGATATACTTGTCAAGGTCAACGCACTGACAGCCCATTTTTTTCGCCAAGATCTTTCCCACAGTAGATTTTCCGCAGCCCATAAAGCCGCACAAAAAAATTGGTCTCATAGTTACTATCCTTATTATAATGTATTTTACTTAAAATCCTTCTCCACAGCGATCTCCATTTCGTCTATGATAGACTGAACTTCCTCATCTGTGTATTCGTCACCGTCCCATATCTCGTGAGCGGAAACCGCCTGCCAAACAAGCATTGCCATGCCTCCGACAGCATTCTTGCCCATAGCCTTGGCTTTCTGCATGAGCAAAGTCTCACGAGGATTGTATATAACGTCAAATACCGCACCGCTCGCCTTTATAACTTCATCAGGAACAGGGCAGGCGTTTGTCTTAGGATACATTCCCACAGGGCAAGCGTTCATAAGCAGCTCGTAGTGAACGTCGGTCGGTATCTCAGTGTTTAGAACAATAGTTATCCTAGCGTCAGACTTCATAGCCTTTATCTCTTTCTCTACCTGCTTAGCCAAAGGCATATCGCTCTCCAGTACCGCAATGTAAAGGTCAGCCCCGGCAAGAGCCGCCTCAATTGCCATCATTCTGCCTACTCCGCCGCAGCCTATAAGCAGTATCTTTCCCGTGAAGTCGATATTCATTGCACGAACAGTCCTGAGAAAGCCGTCGCAGTCAGTGTTGTAACCAACGTGCCTGCCGTTTTTGTTGTCAACGCAGTTCACAGAGTGATAACGCTTTGCCGACTGGTCAAGCTCATCAGTGTAGTCGATAATGCCTATTTTGTGGGGAATAGTGATGTTGTAGCCGTTAAGAGAATTAAGATACTCCGCCTTGCCTTTAAGCTCCTCAGGCTTTACCTCCAGTATCTCGTACTCGTATTCACGGTTTTTCAGTTCAAAAAGCCTGGCGTGAATAGGAGGCGACATAGTGTGTTTAAGCGTTTCTCCAAGTATAGCGTATTTTCTTGACATTTTACATTCCTTCTTATAAAAAATTTCTGTATATCATAATGTATATCTGTAGGGGCAACTTGCAATTTATTGCACAAACCTTAATAGCCGCACAATGTACAGTAGGGGCGAACAGTGTTCGCCCGCATTGTCGCCTGAAACTGTTTCGGCAGGATAATTGCCTTTTACAGCCTTATAGTTATCTCACGGTTAGTAGGTATATACCTGCGTATCTTTACCCCCGTCAGCTCAAACATTTTCTTTGAAGCCTTGACTCCGTCAGTGTCAGCGTATTTGTCCTCCCAGTAAACGACTTCCTTTATGCCGCTTTGAATGATAGCCTTTGCACATTCGTTGCATGGAAAAAGTGAAACATATATCTTGGCATTCTGTAAGCTTCCTGCCGCATGGTTGAGAATGGCGTTAAGCTCGGCATGACACACAAATGGATATTTCGTGTCAAGAAACTCTCCGTTCCTGTCCCAAGGCATCTCATCATCAGAACACCCGGTAGGCATACCGTTGTAGCCTACTGACAATATCTTGTTGTCCTGAGAAACTATACACGCCCCTACCTGCGTGTGAGAATCCTTGCTCCTCTGTGCAGATAGCAGTGAAATGCCCATAAAATATTCGTCCCATGATATGTAGTCATTGCGTTTCATTTTATACACCGCCTTTTATCAGGTATCTTCATCATCAATGTCTGATATGCTCAGCATTGTCACCTTGCCGTCATCATCAAAAAAGAAAGTCGCCAAAAAGCCCCTTTTCTTGTATTTCCATGCGTCTGCGTCAGGACTGTCAGGCTCGCCGAAAACTTTTTTGACTTCCGTCTTGTCATCACCGCATTTTACCCCTGCAATACTCATTCCCTTTTTATCGGAACTGCTTTGCGCCGCACTTATCTGACGTATCTTCGACTTCCTGTCAATATTGTCAACACTGTCCGCTTCTACCTTAACAGTGCCTATTATACTGCCGTCCTGCATAAGTGCCACCGAGAATATCCCCTTGCCGTTTGAGTTCCCCGAAAAAGGATAATCCAGCGTGTATTCATATTCCTCGCCAATATCGTCCAGAGTGCATGGTATCTGTATATCCTTACCGTTTATCTTTATCTCCCACGCACATTTTCCACAGGCACTCATACAAACAAGCATTGCCACCGCCAATGCCAACAGCAAAGCCCTTTTCATAGCCTTTTTCATTTTTCTCCCCTCGATATTTTAGCTCAGAGAAGCAAGAGCCTTTTCCATTGTGGCATTGTTCTCAATGTTCACAGCGTTCTTGCCCTTGAGAGTTTTCTTTACAAGACCGGTAAGCACCTTGTTAGGGCCAAGCTCGATAAAGTTCTCATAGCCTGCCTTTTCCATTTCTGCAAGCTCAGAAGTGAACTTAACGGGTGAAACGATGTGCTTGGCAAGCATATCAGGCATAGCAGAAAAATCTTCAAGCTTTGTTCCAAGAACGTTTGAGTAGAAATCAACGTTTGCAGTCTTGAACTCAACTGTCTTTGCAGTTTCAATAAATTCATCAGCCGCACTCTGCATGAGCTTTGAGTGGAAAGCAGAAGCGACGTTGAGTTTTATAGCCTTTTTCTTCATCTCCGAAAACTTTGCCGCAGCCGCCTCGCAAGCCGCAGTATCACCAGCGATAACTGTCTGAACAGCTGAGTTGTAGTTTACAGGAACAACATAGCCCTCTGTTTCCTCACATATCTTCTCGACCTCTTCAGCAGGCAGACCGATTATAGCATACATTGAGCCACTGTTAGCCTCTGCGGCTTTCTGCATTGCAGCCGCTCTCGCCTTGATGAGCTTGAAGCCGTCCTCAATAGTTACAACACCTGCGGCTACCATAGCAGCATATTCGCCCAGTGAGTGACCTGCTACGCCGTCAAATGTGATGCCCTCAGCCTTTGCAGCCTCAAAAGCGGCAAGCGAGCAAGCCATTATAGCAGGCTGTGAGTTCACTGTCTTGTTAAGCTCAGTGTCAGGACCGTCAAATGTTACCGCTCTCAGGTCATATCCCAGCACCTTTTCCGCTGTGTCGAAAACCGCATTTGCAGCATCATACTTTTCGCAAAGCTCCTTAGCCATTCCTACATACTGTGAGCCCTGACCTGAAAACAAAAAAATATTTTTTGACATAAAATTTTACTCCTTTGTGGTTAAATTTATACATAGCCGCCTGATAATATCAAAGCCGCCTCATCTCATATCTGTAAATTTCTGAAAGTTATCTACGCTTAATTATTGTTTTATGATTTAATTTTTGCAAGATATTTTCAAAAATAGACACATAATATTAACTAACGCCCTAAAACTTGTGAAAAATTCTCTAAATGTTTAAATTTATCAAGAGTTGTTCATAATTTGTTATTGACGTATCTAAAAAAACAGTTTATAATTATAATGTTATGATATGTGTTATATAGTTAAAAAATTAACTAATTATATTTTGATATAATATATTTTGATTTGCTCCATAGGAACAAGAACATTATAGCACAAATTGCGGAAATATACAATATATAATATAGAATTTTCAGGAGGAAAAATCAGTGGGAAGTAAAGTAACAGGCGTAAAGATCAAGGGCATAGGCAAATATGTGCCTGAAATGGTCGCAACAAACGAGGATTTCACAAAGATCGTTGAAACAAGCGACGAGTGGATAACTCAGAGAACAGGCATCAAGCAAAGACACATCACAAATGGCGAGCCTACATACTATCTTGGAGCAATGGCGGCAAAGGCTGCAATGGCTGACGCAGGAGTAAAGGCAGAGGATATCGACCTTATTATTGCCACAACAGTAACAGGAGATTATTTCACTCCGTCGCTTTCCTGCCTTATCCAGAGAGAGATAGGCGCGATAGGCTGTATCGCATTTGACCTTAACGCTGCTTGTGCAGGCTTTGTTTACGGCTTTGATACCGCAAAGAGATATCTCCAGACAGGCGACGGAATAAAGACCGTCCTTTTGGTGGCCTCTGAGGAGCTTTCAAAATTCGTTGATTATACCGACCGTTCTTCCTGCGTGCTTTTCGGTGACGGCGCAGCCGCTTTCGTCCTTGAAACAGCAGAGGATACTACATATTCAAGCTTCCTTGGCGCAGACGGAAACGGTGCAAAGTATCTTGCTTCCCGTGCTTTGAAGTCTGAGAACGCTTTCAGAACTAATAGCGAGGAATTTGATATGGATATGCCTGAAACAAAGGATTATTTCTTCAAGCAGGACGGCAAAGAGGTCTATAAGTTTGCCACAAAGGCACTTCCAAATGCAGTTGAGCAGGCTTGTGCAAAGATAGAAATTTCCCCTGATGACCTTGATTGGATAGTGCCGCATCAGGCAAATATAAGAATAATAGAAACTGCCGCAAAGCACCTTGGCGTTTCAATGGACAAGTTCCCGGTATATATCGACCGCTACGGCAACACATCTTCCGCATCTATCCCTATCGCATTTTGCGACGCAGTTGCAGAAGGCAGGATAAAAAGAGGCGACAAGATTTGTCTTGTAGGCTTCGGCGGTGGACTTACTTATGGTGCGGCTGTTTTCGAGTATTGATAATAAATATACAGTTTATATTCGGTACATAATAAATTGTTATTATGTATTATGGCATAAAATTTGCTTTTGACAATAAGGAGAACTACTATGACTACTACAAAGACAAGAATAACTGAACTTTTGGGTATAAAATACCCTATCTTTCAGGGCGGTATGGCTTGGATAGCTGAGCATACTCTCGCTTCCGCAGTTTCAAACGCAGGCGGACTTGGCATAATCGCAGGCGGCTCTGCACCTATCGACTACCTGAGAGATCAGATAAGACAGACAAAGGCGGCTGTAAACGGCAAGCCTTTCGGTGTTAATATCATGCTCATGAGCCCTAATGCCGACGACCTCGCTCAGCTCGTTATAGACGAGGGCGTACCTGTCGTAACAACAGGTGCAGGCAACCCCGGCAAGTATATGGCAGCTTGGAAAGAAGCAGGCATAAAGGTGATACCTGTCGTTCCGTCAGTTGCTCTTGCAAAGAGAATGGAAAGAGCAGGCGCTGACGCTGTTATCGCAGAGGGAACAGAGTCAGGTGGACATATCGGTGAGAACACAACCATGTGTCTTGTACCACAGGTAGTTGACGCAGTTGAGATACCTGTTATCGCCGCAGGCGGAATAGCAGACGGCAGAGGAATAGCCGCTTCATTCATGCTTGGCGCAGAGGGCGTACAGCTCGGCACACGTTTCCTTGCCGCAGAGGAGTGTCAGATAAACCCTGTTTATAAGGAGCTTGTTGTAAAGGCTAAGGATACAGACAGTATCGTAACAGGCAGATATACAGGTCACCCATGCAGAAACGTTAAGACAAAGTTCTCAAAGAAGCTTGCAAGCGGCGAAGCAAACGGCACAATCACACCTGAGGAGTTTGAGGAGATAACCCTCGGTTCACTGAGAAAAGCCGTTCAGGACGGCAACCTTGAGGAGGGTTCTTTCCTCTGCGGAGCTATCGCAGGCATGGTAAAGAAGGTCGAGCCTGCAAAGGATATGATAGAGGAAATGTTCACAGAAGCAGAAAAGCTTCTCGGCAAGTAAAAGACGGAGGAAGATAAAATGGCAACAGCATTGATAACAGGTTCCGCAAGAGGAATAGGTGCAGCAATAGCACTCAGACTTGCAAAGGACGGCTATAATATTGCTCTCAACGATATCTCTGAGGCAATGTTTGAAGATAACGATATAATGGATAAGATAAAGGCAGAGGGCGTAGAGTGTGAAAAGTTCATCTGCGACGTTTCAAGCTATGCACAGGTAGAGGAAACAGTCAAGGCAGTAAAGGCTCGTTTCGGCACTATCGACGTTCTCGTAAACAACGCAGGAATCACTCGTGACGGCCTTATGGCTCGTATGAGCGAGGAGCAGTACGATATGGTAGTTGCTGTAAACCAGAAGAGCGTGTTCAATATGTCAAAATTTGTGGGCAGCGTTATGATGCGACAGAAGTCAGGCAAGATAATAAATCTTGCGTCAGTTGCAGGACTTTACGGCAACCCTGGACAGATAAACTATTCCGCAACAAAGGCGGCTATCGTCGGCATGACAAAGACAGTTGCAAAGGAGCTTGGCTCAAGAGGTATCACCTGCAACGCTGTAGCCCCTGGATTTATCAAGACCCCTATGACAGACAAGCTCACAGACGCTCAGAAGCAGGCTATGATAAATCAGATAGCAATGAAGCGTTACGGCGAAGTTGACGAGATAGCAGGTGTTGTATCCTTCCTTGCTTCCAAGGACGCAAGCTACGTTACAGGACAGGTAATAGAAATAAGCGGCGGACTTATGATGTAGTCACTCACCGTGACGGGCATCTTACGTCATGTAAATTTGTTTTACGGAATGTAGATTTGATATGTTTTAAATGATACTAAGGAGTGTTTAAATGAGAAGAGTTGTTATCACAGGTATGGGTACAGTAAACCCTCTTGGCAAGAACGTAGAGGAATTTTGGGCTAATATCAAGGCTAACAAGAACGGCCTGTCTTATGTTGACCAGTTTGATACCGAAAATTTTCCTGTAAAGATAGTCGGCGCTGTCAAGGATTTTGACTGCACTGAGTATATAGATAAAAAAGAAGCAAAGAGAATGGATAGATTTACTCAGTTCGCTGTTTGCTCTGCAAAGCAGGCTCTTAAAATGGCCGGCACTGATTTCAAGGACGTTGATCCATTTAAGGCTGGCGTTATAATCGGTGTTGGTATCGGCGGTCTTAACATGACCGAAAAGGAAGTAACAAAGTTCAACGAAAAGCCTGATAAGGTATCGGTTTTCTTTATCCCTATGATGATAGGCAATATGGCGGCTGGTACTGTTGCAATGCATACAGGCTTTAAGGGCGATAATTTCTGTACCACCACAGCTTGCGCTTCAGGTACTCACGCTATCGGCGAAGCTTTCAGAAAAATAAAGGACGGCTATCTTGACGTTTGCCTTTGCGGTGGCTCAGAGGCTTGTATCTCTCATTTCGCACTCAGCGGCTTCAACAATATGAAGGCTCTCTCAAAGGCAACAGAGCTTGACAAGGCTTCAACTCCATTCGACCTGAACAGACAGGGCTTTGTCCTTGGCGAGGGTGCAGGCATACTTTGCCTTGAGGAGTATGAGCACGCTAAAGCAAGAGGTGCAAACATCATAGCTGAAATAGCAGGCTATGGCGCAACAGGCGACGCTTATCACATGACAAGCCCATCACCAACAGGCGAGGCTGCCGCTCATGCAATGAAGTATGCCTATGAAGAAGCAGGTCTGAAGCCTGAGCAGGTGAACTACATCAACGCTCACGGCACATCAACAGGTCTTAACGATAAGTATGAAACAACAGCTATCAAGCTTGCTCTTGGCGAAGAAGCCGCAAGAAAGACGGTCATAAACTCCACAAAGTCTATGACAGGTCACCTTCTTGGTGCGGCAGGCGGCATGGAAGCTATCGTTACTGCACTTTCTGTACAGAACGACTTTGTTCATAAGACAATAAACTACACCACTCCTGACCCTGAGTGCGACCTTGACTACTGCGTTGAGGGCAACAGAGAAATGCCTGTCTATGCAGCACTTTCAAACTCTCTGGGCTTTGGCGGACATAACGCTACTATCTGTATCAAGAAGTGCGACTAATAAGGAGAAACTGATATGAGCGAAAAAATTTATGGCCAGTTTGACCTTGAAACAATAGAGAAGCTTGCCGATATCGTGAAGAATAAAGACCTCGGTGAGATAACAATAGCTGACGGCGACAAGGTGATAACAGTAAAGGGCAAGAAATGCCCTCCTCCTGCACCAATGGGAATGCCTATGCCAATGGCTGTAGGCACAGCTTTACCTGCTGCCCAGACAGCACCAGAAGCGTCGGCAACATCAGCGCCGGTAACAGGCGGCAAGGCAGTTAAAGCCCCTATCGTGGGAACATTCTATGCCGCTCCGTCACCTGATTCAAAGCCGTTCGTAAGCGTTGGCGACAAGATAAAGAAGGGCGACACTATCTTCATTATCGAGTCCATGAAGGTAATGAGCGAAGTACAGAGCGAATTTGACGGCGTGGTAAGAGAGATATGCGTAAACAGCGGCGACGCTGTTGAGTTCGATCAGACCATAATGATACTTGACTAAACTGATTTGGAGGAAAGACAATGGCAGTTGTTTTGAATAAAGAGCAGATCATGGAAATAATCCCTCACCGTGACCCTTTTCTGCTTATCGACGAGGTAAACGAGCTTGAAGTGGGCAAGCGTGTAAAGGCTACAAAGTATATAAAGGCTGAGGACTTTTGGTTCAAGGGACATTTTCCGAACTATCCTGTTACCCCGGGTGTACTTATGGTAGAGATGTGTGCGCAGGCAGGTGCAGTTGCACTGCTTTCACTTCCTGAGAACAAGGGCAAGATAGGTCTGTTCGGCGGCATAAACAACTGTAAGTTCCGTCAGCAGGTAGTGCCTGGTGATAAGCTGGATATCGAGGTGGAGATAATCAAAGTCAAGGGTCCTATCGGCGTTGGAAAGGCACTTGCTTCTGTAAACGGCAAGAAGGCTGTTTCCGCTGAGATAACTTTTGCGATAAAGTAAGGTATCTCTTATTCTAGTCATAATTAGTGAGGCATAATATGTTCAAAAAAGTATTGATAGCGAACAGAGGCGAGATCGCTGTCCGCATTATAAGAGCCTGCCGAGAGCTTGGCATACATACTGTTGCGGTATATTCCACCGCTGACAGAAACGCTCTCCACGCTCAGATAGCAGACGAAGCCGTTTGCATAGGTCCTGCACCAAGCAAGGACAGTTATCTTAATGTCAGGGCGATAATCTCCGCCTGCGAGATAACAGGTGCAGACGCTATCCATCCGGGCTTTGGCTTTCTGTCTGAAAATCCGTCCTTTGCAAGAATGTGCGAAAAGTGCGGCATAACTTTCATAGGACCAAGAGCCGAGTCTATTGAAATGCTTGGCGATAAAGCGCAGGCAAAGGAAACAATGAAAGAAGCAGGCGTGCCTGTTATAATGGGTTCAGACGGTGCTATCTCAAATATCCATGCAGCCCATACGCTGGCAAGAGATCTTGGCTACCCTGTTATGGTAAAGGCTTCAGCAGGCGGCGGAGGACGTGGCATAAGGATCGTTCACTCCGACGACGAGCTTGAAGCGCAGATGACCGCCGCAAAGCAGGAAGCTCTTGCCTGCTTCGGCAATGACGAGATCTATATCGAGAAATTCATAGAAGACCCTAAGCATATCGAGATACAGATACTTGCGGATAATTACGGCGACGTTATCTATCTGGGCGAGCGTGACTGCTCCATGCAGAGAAGAAATCAGAAAGTCCTCGAGGAAGCCCCTTCCCCTGCAAGCTTTATGAATGAGGAGCTTCGTGCGAAAATGGGCAAAGCCGCTTGTACAGCCGCTAAGGTCTGCGGCTATAGGAACGCAGGCACTATTGAGTTCCTCGTGGATAAAAACGGCGAGTTCTATTTCATGGAAATGAACACCCGTATACAGGTGGAACACCCTATCACAGAGGCCGTCACAGGCGTTGACCTTGTAAAGCAACAGCTCCTTATCGCATCAGGACAGAGATTGTCTATAAAGCAGGAGGATATAAAGCTGACAGGTCATGCAATAGAGTGCCGTATAAATGCGGAAAATCCGCTTCTTGATTTCAGACCGTCACCTGGCAGGATAAAGTCGCTCTTTATCCCCGGAGGCCCTGGAATAAGAGTAGATACCGCAGTTTATCAGGGCTATGAGATACCGCCTTATTACGATTCCATGATAGGCAAGCTCATCGTTCACGGTAAGAATAGAGAAGAAGCTATTGCAAAAATGACATGGGCGCTGTCTGAGTTTATCGTGGACGGAGTTGCAACCAATGTTGATTTCCAGCTCAAGCTTATAAGACGCCCGGAGTTTTTAGAGGGCAATTACGATAACGGTTTTCTTAACCGTACCGACATTTTGGCAGATGAGAGGAGTAAGGAATAATGCTTGAAGATCTGTTTTCTGTCGTTAAAGTAAGATTTAACGGCGATAAGGCGGACGATGACAAGAAAAAGACCGATATCCCAAAGGGTCTGCTTTTCAAGTGTCCAAGATGCAGAAACGTTACTTTTATGGAGGAGTTTCAGGCAAACGGCAAGGTTTGTCCTCACTGTAACTATCATTCAAGACTTACCGCAAAAGAACGTCTTGATATCACCATAGATAAGGGTAGCTTTGAGGAATTTGATAAGGATATGGTATCAAAAAATCCTATAGATTTTCCTGACTATGAAGCAAAACAGCAGGCTTTGAGAGAAAAGACCGGTCTTAAAGACGCCGTTATCACAGGAAAGGCTGCCATAAGAGGCGAGAAGATAGTTATAATCGTTATGGATTCCAACTATATGATGGCTTCCATGGGCAGCGTTGTGGGCGAAAAGATAACACGAGCTATCGAATACGCCACCGCAAATAAGCTCCCTGTTATCGCATTCACAGCCTCAGGCGGAGCAAGAATGCAGGAGGGTATAGTTTCCCTTATGCAAATGGCGAAGACCAGCGGAGCAGTGGCAAGACATAACCAAGCAGGTCTGCTTTATATCGCAGTTATGACCGACCCTACCACAGGCGGTGTAACAGCTTCATTTGCGTCACTGGGCGATATTATAATCGCAGAGCCAAAGGTGCTAATCGGATTTGCAGGCAGACGTGTCATAGAGGGTACTATCAAGCAGAAGCTTCCTGACGATTTTCAGTCTGCCGAGTTCATGCTTGAAAACGGCTTTGTTGATATGATAGTTGAGCGAAAGAAAATGAGAAGAGTTCTCGCTCATATACTAAGACTTCATAAGCCAGCAAAGGAGGTGTCCTCAAATGAGTGAGCTGACAGCTTGTCAAAGACTTGATATAATCAGACACAAGGGCAGACCGACTGCTAAGGACTATATCCCTCTTATATTCGACGATTTCTTTGAGATGCACGGAGACAGACTTTTTGGTGATGACGGTGCTGTTATGGGCGGCATAGCCTATTTTAAGGGCATACCTGTTACAGTTATCGCAGAGGTAAAGGGCAGAGATCTTGCAGAAAATCAGAAGTGCAATTTCGGTATGCCACACCCGGAGGGCTATAGAAAGGCTCTCAGGCTTGCAAGGCAGGCTGAGAAGTTCCATAGACCTGTTATATGCCTTGTTGATACAGCAGGCGCATTCTGCGGCGTAGAAGCTGAGAAGCGTGGTCAGGGCGAAGCGATAGCCAAAAACATCATGGAGTTCATGACCCTCAAGACTCCTGTTATCTCCATAATACTCGGAGAAGGCGGCTCGGGAGGAGCGCTGGCTCTTGCAGTGTGCGATGAGCTTGCAATGCTTGAAAACGCTATCTATTCAGTAATATCACCGAGAGGCTTTGCAAGTATCCTGTGGAAGGATTCCACAAGAGAGCGTGAAGCCTGTGATATAATGAAGATAACCGCCGAGGATCTTACAAGACTTGGGGTGTGCGACCATATAATTTCCGAAGCCGACGGCGGCGCACATAACGACCCACAGCTCACTGCGGAGAATATCTCTGATTATATCGAGGGCGCTTTGAAAAGAAAATTGCAAAAAGGTCTTGACGAATTGCTTGAGGGGCGGTATAATAAGTTTAGAACTGTGGGCGAGTTTGAGGAAAGTTCGCAGGAATGAGTTTTTTGATGATCATGCCGAATGATTTGCCGACTTATGAGCGGCGGCGGCTGACATAAATGCTGCGCTGAGCGGCAGACCCAGTAAAGTACAGAATGGAGGTAAAGTAATGGTATTTGATAAGATCAAGGACATTATCGTAGAGCAGCTCGACGTTGAAGAGGACGCAGTAACTATGGAGGCTTCTATCACAGAGGATCTCGGCGCTGACTCACTGGACGTAGTTGACCTTGTAATGAGCATCGAGGAGAGCTTTGATGTAGAGATCCCTGATGAAGAGGTCGAGAACATCAAGACTGTTGGCGATATTGTTAAGTATATCGAGAACAAGGTTGAGGAATAATCTTTGACTGTTTCAAAAAGGCGCTGTAAAAAAAGCGCAACAAAGCCCGTGGATTCCCTCGATATGGAAGCCCACGGGCTTTAATATATCACACAGCAAAAAAGAACTATCTAATCTTGAAAAAAGGGTACAGCAAACACAGCGGCAAAAAAACTGCGTTTTTGCCGTGTTGAAAATGTGGAAAATATTTTTAATTTATGCCGCTTTTTTCATTGCAGGCTTTTT